>JABIQV010000006.1 GCA_018699495.1 bacterium
ACCCCGAATCGTTCATATCGCAAGAATCTGCTTTAGCTTGACTATGACCATCCATATTTTCTGCACTGGATTTTTGAGTATGGCATGAAAAGGAAGGATCAGAATGACCTGACATGCAGCTTTTACAAGAACTAACAGCAATCGCCCAAATCGAGGCTGATAAAATACAACCGATAACCAATGATAATACTAGCTTTTTCATGTAATAAAATATATTAACACAAATGTAAAACAAACAGAAAAACCTCGCAGCCTTTAAAGTCATTTAGATGTGGAAATTTCTACACACTATTATTTAGTCGATACCGTAACAGACCTAACGGTTTGTGATAAAGGATTCAAAAAAACGTAAAGGATATCAATCCAACTAATCTAAACCTAATCAACAAGAAAGCAAACATAGTCACAAAAAAGGGACTATTCACACCAAAGCCTATGTGGACTAATTGGTATAGTTTGCGGTCCCATCTGAACAAATTGAAATTTATTCAAACCTGACCCGATAATTGGGTAAAAAGAGAAGATATGGTCTTCGGAGGGATTTATTATGTTATCAAAACATTGTGCAGTTGGAAGACACAAGGATTTAAGAGTTACATTTCAAGATGAGCATGGTTCAACACCAGCTGCATCAGATTTATTTAGAAGACCCCAAAGTCCGCCAGTAGTTCAAAGAGTTCAAGATGCGCTAGACGGCCCTCTATGTGTTTCTGGTATACCGATTCCAATGAAATCGATTCTTAAAAGGACTCCATCGGTTGAGGTGGGGTTACCGACTATAGATGCCTCTCTAGATGCCTCTCTGCCGACTCGGCTAGCGGTTAAAAATGCTATTTATAGTGTATTAAATGACACTCGATTGTTTAATCCTTATCATTCGATAAGCCTAGCGGTTATTGTTGATACTTTATATAAAGATCTTCATCTAAATAAAGCGCTCGATCCATCTAAGCTTAGAGAGGTTAACTATGTTTCAAGTCTGGTTAGAGGTGTACTTGATACGATTGATACCGAGGAGTCTCCTGATGCTAGAGGTCCCTATTTTGAACGAAATTCATTGACACTTATAAATGCACTGCATTATCTACAAGAGCAATTTAAATCGCATTCTTTGTTTTGTACGATACAGATTTTTGACTGTACCGACAGTGCTTTTTTTAAAGACTATACCGACATTGAATTAATAAACGATTCATTTTTAGACATAATGAATGGTTACCCCGATATTAATGAGGGTAGTTCTGAACTTTTTTTTAACGACCCTAATTCTGATGATACGGGGTATGTTGAGCATGATGCCTTTGTAAGAACTGACCATGACTTACTTGTAGAACAGTTGAGAGATCTGCTTGTATTTACAAAGCACCCAATTTCAGAGGATGTGGGTATACTCAAACACCATGCGTACATTATTAGACGAGTATTAAAAAAAATTAATTATGAAGAAAAAAATACGACGAAAACTAACCAATATTTTTCGAATAAGGTCGCTTTATATAATGCTCTATATACACTCCATAAAGAGTTTCAAAAACATCAATCAACAAAAGATGTAAAACTGATTGCTACAAATGATAATCCTCAGTTTTTTACTCATTATTCAAAACGAGACCGAATTGCATTAAACGAGTTGTTTCAATCTGATGAGTATGGAGATATAACCAAGCCCTTTATAAATACTGAGCATCATCGATTTGTTTTTCACAATTCTCAAAAAATCGATGCAGATGAGAGACATGCCGATCAAGTGGGTGAAGGTTCGTTTGGTAGACTTCGAGACTGTGTATTCCAAGATCTTTCAGAGCCTGATGGAGATCTCTATCTTGATGTTGTTAAAAAAGTAAGACCTCGACACCTTATGGAACACTTCAAGTTGTATCGAGAACTTAAAGTTGGAAAAGAACTTAATGATACGACTATTGCGTTAGGAGCGTTTGATGCCTTTTCGTATGATGATTCTAAAAAATATAGTAGGTCTAATATTGGGTTGTTAATGTCAAAAGCACAGCCTATTTCTTTAAATAGTCTTTTAAAAGGGGATCGTTTAAAGAGATTAAGCGACTATATTTTTCAGTCGGCTGTACGGCTTGGTCAATTACATAATAATGGTCTTAGTCACGGCGATTTTTGTATGGAAAATACATTAAACGTTGGCGACGACCATAACCTTATTGTTAGGCTATCTGACTTAGGAGAAATTAAATGTGTCACAGATGATATTCGTCTTTTGAGGTTAGATAAAAAGGCCGCATTGGGTCATTTTCCTAGTCCAGAATTAATTGAATGGGCTATTGGAAACCAAGAGACTATTGATTTTAAAAAACACGACACCTTTTCGTGGGCAGTAGATATTCTTTATAGATGTACTCGATTAGAACTCATAAAAGACTTTCCGGTTTATGAATCCGATTATTCATTAAAAGGAAGTCAAGATGGTCTTGAAAAAAACAAGGTATTTGAGTGGACTCGACAGGCCATAATGGAGCTAGAGAGGTATGCCAATATTTTAGGTTCAGAACCACTTAAACATGCCTTGATTTCTGCGCTACAACCCATCGATTGTAGGCCCAATATGGATGAATTGTGTAGGTTTTTACTTACCCCGCTTGCAAGAGAGAGTTTAGAGAGTCTCTAATTTTAAATACTGAATGTGGGAATAATATTTGTCTAATTCCTTCTGTTTGTACGTGTATATGCGACTCAGTTCAGCTCTAAAATTGGAAAGATAGGGAAATGTTTTTTGAATAAAAAATGGCGGTTCATTATAAACCTCATTGAGTGTGTAGATCGGTTTTCCATTTGTATGTGTCACACCTATAGAAAAGGCATGGTTTCGTGTTTTAGAGTTGCCTTTTAAAAGAACTAAAAATTGTTCGTCTCTTATATTGGCCCCAAAACAGTCTAATAGCGATACACATTCATTCGGAATGGTATCTAACGAACAAATGGGTGTTGAAGAGGTTCTAAGTTCTTGGCGTTGAAAATTTTTGAGTAAGGAAGGGTCTAGAAAATAATGGCTACCTGGATTATTTTTTATATAATTATCGCTATATTTATGAAGCATAAACACTAGAACTCGATCTTCTATTCTCAGGACATTTGGCATGCCTGAGAACAACAACCAATACAAATTTAAACTGCCACATTTATCCCCAAAATCTTCCTTGAAATCACATAAAGAAATAATTTTAAATGATAGAGGCATCGTTTTTTTTGAGACAATTTTGTATCGTTTCTGCATCGCGCCAAGACGTAGAAATATCTACTCCAACTATGTTCGGATTTACTGATTGGTAGGCTCGCCTCACTATTTTTGAAAATGAAGGACGATAATCCTCCGAAAAAAATAGTTCTTTTCGTGCAAGGTTAACTAAACCTGATCTACCTTTTCTTTTAGGGGTCATCGATTTAAGCTTTCTATAAGATGAATCACTTTTTAAAGACCTTTCACGTTTAAACCACTCATAAAAACACGTGTTATATAATAGTCTTACTGCACTCAATCGTTTTTCTAAAATAGTCTTTAAAAATGAAAAGGCACACTGTCTATGGATTAGCAATTTTAAGAGATTTCTTAAAATTTTATCCTTTATTTTTACTTGCCGCATATTTAAGAAGATATAGTATCATAAAATGATAATCTCCATTAAAGAGAAACAGCGTCTATAGACTCATGAAAGAACCTCACCTTTTGGTCAGTAAAAATGACCGAATAAACGCAAAGCGCTACAACTTGCTTTAAATATACGCTATCCAAATGGGATTTTATCCAATATAGGCAAGCCAAAATTAGTTTCAGATAACAGGTGCAAACCCACCTTAGAATAATATCTCAAGATATTCAAAAATAAGGGAACCTCATCCAATAATATTATTGAACACGATCATAACCCGTTAAAAAGAAAATAAATTATGCTGGTTGCCCACACGATGTGTCATTCTCAATCGAAGGCGATAAGGTAATCATCCACAAATTACTCAAGCCTTCATCCTGTTCGTTAATTCGTTGAGCCATTAATCTTAGTTGATGAGATGCATCCATGTGAGACCAATCCACAACAATTTTGCGTTGAGTTCTGTAAGTCTTTTCCTCGAACCCATTAAAAATCCGGCTAAATGTTTGTTCATCTAAAAAAAGATACACTAGCTCCTTTTCAAGATTAATAGCGTTATTCAAAAATGGACTATACAAATTGGGGAAACCGTCTACTTCATTCTCAGATACTAATTCCGGAGTTAGTGCATACATCAAACTTTTTGCCGCAAAAATTATATGAGACTTATCGCCGTCCATACAATAGTTCCACGCATCTTGTTTCACATAGTTTATTGAGAGGCCCCTAATATTACCTAAACGTTCAAAATCTTTTTTGATAACCTTGAGCACCACTGAAAATGATGCGATAGGCTATTCTCATTTTGATGGATGTGTAATAAAAGAAAATGGAGAGCCACTCCTTATTTTGGCGACCATGGTCTAATCATGAGAATATTATCGTTTAAGTTCAAAAATCCTATTCATACAATAGCCTCTATCCGGTAGTGGTGCAAAAACTGCAATAAATAAAAACAGGCCTAAAAAACAAACTATCCATTAAATTAAAAAGCCATTTTTCGTTTAAATACATACGAAAAATGGCCCCCGTAATATCAAAGAGACGGTGTATAAAATCCCATAATGATTGTGTATTTTGCTTACTATAATAAGTCCCCTGTCTTTTTCGAAGCATATGCATCGTTTCAATACCCGTAATTGTCGTAGCCGCATGCCACATCGTGTGATAACCCATGGCATGATTCATCTTCCATTTAACGGTTCTATGGTCCTGTTCAATTATATTCTTCATGTATTTGTTTAGCCTCAATTTTCATTTTTACTCGGTTTTTATCGTACTAAACGACTGTCTTCTTAGACTCATTAATGGCGTCCTTTTTTTATGATGTTTTTTAGCAGGCACTCCTTTTTTCTTATCGAAAAATATGGGTAAATTTAAATTTTTAGCCTCACAGGTTTCTATTGAGCGCGTGGGGGAGAAAATAAAGCGAATTTTTATCCAAAAAATTACGATAACTACAATAAGTAACAAAAACTTTAATACGAGCTTGGTTTATTTAAAAAAGCGAGTTTTGGATGATGGGACGCCCGCCCTCTTTTACTAGGGTTACACCCTTTTTTTGCTCCATCCTGTTCACCCTATATCTTTATACCAGTTGAATCAAAACTGAGCCAGTCAGACTCTACTTTAGTCCAATCTATGATTGTTTTTAAATAACCCCACATCCATTCACACATAATATCTATCTGGCCCATATTTTTTTTTATTGAAAGACCGAGTTAATGTGCTTGCGGCTAATGGCAACTCCTTTAATCCAAATACTGTTTTTAGTATTTCTGGGTTTCCAAGACACACCATATGAGAAAACCGGCTCGCTCCTGTGATTATCAGTGTGATAAATTCAATTAATTTCTCCTCTGCTTTCATCATATTTGTGGATACTTCCAGTATGGGCATTAATCCCCTTAATGCCTGTTTTAAATTGATTTTTTCAAAAAACATCACCAGTACACTAAATCCTCCATACGACGTTATTTTTTTTATGGCTAAATCCAACTCGCACTCCATTTATACGGTGGATTTTTTCTGACTTTTTTGCATCATCTTTATGGCCTCCTTTTTTTTATTTGTTCATTTTTAACTGAATTTTTCGGGTTGAACTATAAGAAATTCAACTTTTAACAATACCAATATAAGCTTTTTTTTAAAAAGTCCTTATTTTAATAATGGGATAAAAAATAAGTTAATTTTACGCTCAAAATAATTACGTTCCTGGCGCCTAATAACCGGCACCATTTTCTCAGCTAAGAGGGTAGGATACTATTTACTTTATTAAAATTAACATATATTTTTGGGTATTATTTATCTATTTTAAAAATTGGTTTAATTATCATAAAAAAGGAATTCTACATGAAACAAGCTAACACTATTCTTTTAAAAAAACTTATAAAATTCAGTCAGGGATTATTAATGGTTATTCTTTTTGGGGTACTTGCAAGTTGTTCTGCTAGTGACGCTACGTCCACTGCTGATACAGATGCTACTGATACAACGGCATTTACGGTATCTGACTGGACGTCTTCTGGTGTTTTAGAAACTAGCATTAATTTGGTTGCTTTTGAGCAATCTAACCTTGAAAATGCCGAGTCATCTAATTTTTACGTAGCGGGAGTTAGCCGTAATTATGGTGTTAATAGTGTTTATTTAACGTATGCCGTATCTGAAGACATTCCGAGCACGGGGACAGAAGAAACAACCGCTATAGGTGCCTTATATTACCCAGATACTATAGATGATATAAAAGGATTGATTATATATTCACCAGGAACAGAACTTGAAAACAAAGACGTTAAAGACAGCCCCGGAGACTATGAAAATTTTTTAAAAGCATATGCGTCGCATGGCTACGCCATTATATATAATTATTATATTGGACTAGCGCCATCAGAAGACATTGCTGGGGTTAACTCTGGCGAACGCCATCAACGTTTAAGTATTATGAACTCTGCAGAAATTCAAATAACAGCATTACTAGATTCTTTTGTAGATTATGCCGTAGATAACAACCTTTCTATGCCTAATAAAAAGTTATTTTTAATGGGACATAGTCTTGGCGCCAACTATTCTGCTGGGTACCATTTATACTATCAAACCTTGTCTGAGAGAAAGTTTAATTTAACCGCTACATTGGCTGGGTCTGGGGCCTATGATTTTAAACAGGCCTATGACGAATCTTTGTTAGTTTATGATAGAGATAAAAGCTCCACCGGAAATGTTAGATTTGAGCATTTAGCCTTAGCCTTACCCAATTTTATGTATGAATGGCAACATTACTATGGTGGGCTAGTAACAACTTCAGACTATAAAGGTTTTGTAGGCGTTGATCTTACAAACAGTGACGATGACTTTACTTTTGCAAGTAATATTTATAGTCATGATGAGTTTTCTACAACAACCAATGTACTGTTCTCGTTTACACCTGACACACAAGCTGAAATTACCAATAAAACAAAAGCGTTTGATGATGGGACCAATGTGTATGACTTTATGGACACTCAATCTGTTATTAATCGATACACCTCAAACAGTATTCCTCTCCGTGCGGGCTATATGCCTAATGATTGGGATGACCCATCTATTTCCGCAAAAACGTTGAGTGAAACGTTTAGTCATGTTACTTTTTATAATTTTTCTGACGAGTGCACAGACTCTATTTTTGATGATAAAAATCATAAGGCTGGAGAGTATTGTTTAATTCGATCGGCGCTTGGTTATTTTGATGGGTATTAAGATGTAATTCTACTCAGACAATCATAACGGGTTATCTGACAATCTTATTTAAAAAAATGTGGAATCTCTTTTGAATTCACTGTAATTGGAGATTCTTATAATATTTAGAGTAGCAGCAGAGGGTTTTATGGGTCGTTTTGCACCCAACGGAAGTAACGTCATTTTTTCTGGGAAACAGGTTGCAAATAGACTAAAGACTATTACTCAAATGCATACGCCTTTTTTATCTCGTGCGATGTGTACTGAACTGTCTGGAAACAATTTTACTCCATTTGAACTTTCTATTTTTACTATAGAACATAAACATACTTTTTTTAAAGCAGCTTCTGAGTACGCTAAAACAAATGATGTACCAACGCAAATGGCAATAGGCCATTCTTTTGTTATGCCAATCTCAGTTAATCCTAATGAGGTTATGCTATTGGATCGTTTGGCGTATTTATTGAAAACTAAATCCGTTGAACTTGTCTATATAATATCAGGAAAAAAAGAGCAATCTATAAAACAGTGTATGTCTGAAGAATTACCAGAATTATTAAAGTCGCAGGGTATTAGAGATATGGCTAGTGATAGTTTATCGACAGAAGAAATTTTGGTTAAACTAGAGTATTTAGACAAACATACGCAACTAACACCATCTGAAATTGAAGATATCAGTGCTAATTATGCCAAGTTAAATATTCAATTACCATCGGTTAAAACACTTAAAGATGCGTTGCAATTTGAATATCGTTTTCGTGCAGAAACAGGAAAAAAAGGATTACTCCAAAATTTTGTTTCTCAGTATTGTATCATTCAACTTCGTCTAAAGGCTGTTAGCTACAATCCCCTTGAGTTTGAATCCCAGGTAAATAAAGCTAACGATCTAATAGAATCGGAACTTTTAAGGTCCAAATCAACATCAATTTCAGGTATATTACACATATTTCGTAATACCATTTCAGGTGCCTCTTTTTTTATTTCTCTAGATACCCAATTCTGAAAAGGGAAAAGGTGACGGGGGTATGGGGCTAGATTTACAAATTACGAAATAGTACAAAACTCCATCAGATTAGGGTCGAGAGTGTTAATCGTTGCATCCGCCAATTTCTTTGCCTGAGAAGGCGACTCAGGATCGTCTCGAAGTGCTTTCAATGACTCCAGAACACCATCGGCAACGAGATTTTTGCGAGTCGCATTATTATGGGTGAGATTTCAAAGCGATACCGCCACTGCTAATTTTATATCAGACGTCGCCAATGTATCACTGAGTAGCACGCTTAATGACACATGAACACAGGCAGCAACATAACTTTCTCTATTCGCAGTATTACTGACTATAGCCCGTAGCGCGCTCAATGCTTCATGAACACCGGCATCAACAAGACATTCGTGAATCGTATCATTATTGGCGAGATGCCAAAGAGCTCCCGCAGCATTGGTCTTCGCAGCAGGCGTGGCGGTGTTGCTAACGCTATACTCATTTTATCGGCGCCATACAATCCAACAGAAACATCGAGGGTTTTCATGTGTTCTAGCCAGCCTTTTTTGATTATCTGAATCATATTGCCTGTTATAGGGCTTCTAGCGCTGGATATAGTAATAATTTTATTCATAATCGTCTCCTTAAAGTTATTGAATTTCGTTAGATATATACTTATCGTCATAAATAGAAAAAAAATTAAGTGAAATTTATTTTATTTACGATAAATACAAAAAGATTAAAAATATACATTTTGGTTTAGAAAAGGAAAAACAGTAAGCGGTAAATAAACTACAGACTACAGAAAAAGCTCAAAGCGACCTAAGGTAAAAGGACCTTAAAAAAGCAGGTGAGAGATGAGAAAGAAATATACAGATAGTGAGCTGAAGGAGATATACAGAGGGTGGAAGGCAAGCGGAGAAAGTCAGAAAAGCTACAGTGAGACGAGGGGCATCAGACTGAACCTATTTAAAACAGAGATATATGAGCTACGGAAGCAAGAAAAGACATCGAAAAAAAGAGGCAAATTTCACGATATAATCGTGAGCTAGGATGCTGTGAAGGGCGAGGCTAGTCCATATTGTAAAATCACATTTTCAGGAGACCATAGTATAAGCTTTAGCGACCGAGAGAGTCTCAGTGGACTGAAGTCACTGATGAGGACTCTAATCCAAGAGCCATGAAGTGGCTCGCGTATAAACGGATACGAGTCTATAGCGACCCGATAGACTTTAGAAAACAAATGAATGGAATCATCCAAGTCATCCACGAAGAGGAGGGGGAAGCACCCCAAAAAGAGTGTGTGTATGTGTTTAGAAACAAACAAAGTAATAAACTAAAGCTATTGGTGTGGGATAGAAACGGTTATTTTTTAGGATATAAACGACTCGATAAGGGTCGCTTTGATTTTCCGGTGAGCCAAGACGGGGGCGTGTCGTTAACAAAAGAGGAATTTTTTGAGCTCGTATCGGGGATGCCAATGGTCCATATTAAAGCCATAAAAAAAGAGCTATTTTACCACTAAAATAAGGGTCGTTTTTACCTGTTTTTTACGTATAAAAAACATGCTTTTTTAAGGCTAAAATGGTATAATTAAGCATGTCAAAAAGCCTCGAAAAAGAACTCTATATTTTACGTGAAAAACTGTCAGAAAAAGACAGGGAAATTCAAGAAAAAGAGACGTCCATTCAAGGTAAAAACTCTCAATTAAAAGACAAAGATATCCAGTTAGAAGAAGTGATAGACGCGTATGAAGCTCGCATAGAAAAGCTACTAGCCGCGCAGCGGATAGCCTTTGGTAAAAAAAGTGAACGCTTTGTAGATATCAGTGGTACGCACCTCTCTTTATTTGAGACAGACAGTGACGATACGCCGATAGCCGCGGCTGATATGGAAGATATTACCTATAAACGTCCTAAGTCGACCGGAAAGAAAAAACAAAACTTAGACGATCTCCCACACAAAGAACAGATTATCCCCGTTCCAGAAGCAGATCGTGTGTGTAGCTGTGGAGATATAAAGGGTTTTGTGAAATATGAGTGCAAACACATGCTGCACTACGTGCCGGCTGTTCTAGAAGTCCTCGTGCACAAACGAGAAGTGTTGGCCTGCAAAAAAGGATGTCAGCAGTCAATAGTTACAGCCCCAGTACTGTCTCATATCCTGCCTAAAGCAAAAGTGACGGAATCCTTGCTCGCTTATGTTAGTGGGTGGTTCTGTCGTTGGAATTCAAAGTCAAAAAGGACTAGATACTATAATTTTTTCCAATACTTGGCATATGTTAGAAAGTTTACATCATCCGACCAATGGGAGTTCGAGCACAAGTAAAACTATTCAATACAATGATAATAGTAGAGATACATTTACAGGTTACGCTCTTACATCTCAAGATAGTCAAACAGCTAGTAAAATGACTGATAAAGATGGGAATGTTCATGAAAATTTGGAACGAGCTAAAGCCGAAAGTCAAAAAGCTAGTAAAAGGACTAATAAAGATGGGACTGTTTATGAAAATTGGAAAGTAGATAAAGACGGAAGTCAAACAGCTAGTGAAATGACTAATAAATATGGGA
>JABIQV010000117.1 GCA_018699495.1 bacterium
ATGAAAAAATACCTGATGTTAGACCATATGGAAGTTTATTTGCTGTTTGAATTGCGTCTTCTATATCATCAACACAACATACTGACAAAAGAGGTCCAAATAATTCGGTCATAAAACTATAGGATTTTGGAGTGACTCCTAATTTAATACCAGGTGTCATTAAGTTAGCATCACTCGAATCTAATCGTGGTTTAACGAGCCACGTTTCATCACCTTCTAAGTCCATCGACTGTTTTAATTTATCGGTAACAGGAGACGTTAATGGCCCAAATTGTGTCTCCAAATGGAAGGCAGTGCCTATAACTAGACTTTCTGCGGTATCTTTTAGTTTTTCCATGAAACTAGGGTCGTTATAGTGGGCCTTGTTAAGAAGAAGAACGGAGCACGCCGAACATTTTTGACCCGAATGACCAAATGCCGACGTAACTACAGATTTAATAGCCATATCGTCGTCACATAAGTCGGAAACATAAATTACATTCTTCCCGCCCGTTTCGGCAGATAATGGAATGTTTGGGTTAGAAATTTTAATTTTTTGTGCAGTCTCTGTACTTCCAGTAAAAATAATATGTTTTATAACAGGAGAGGAGGTTAACGCCGTTAATGCATCTGTGTCGTTAGTATGAATAAGTTGGAAAGCGTCTTTTGGTACACCTGCCTCCCAAAAACAATTGGCCATCATAGTCGCTATTTGTCGTGACTGAGTGGCTGGTTTTAAGATTGCTGTGTTTCCAGCGGCTAAGGCGGCAAGAACTCCACCAGCAGGGATTGCAATCGGAAAGTTCCAGGGAGCAATGACGAGCACGACTCCTTTGGCACTGAATGTGATGTTTGGAAAATCCTCTAGCTGGGTCATAGAATAAGCATAATAATTTGCAAAGTCTATCGCCTCAGAAATCTCTACGTCTGATTCTTGAAATAGTTTTCCATTTTCAAATGCAGCGATGCCAATTAAGTCACCTCGTTTTTCCTTAAGTTTTTTACCAACGTTGAACAAAATCGTTTGGCGTTCTTTTACTGTTAATGTCTGCCATTTACTGGACGTTTTTTCTGCTGTATCAATTACAGCTTCGATGTCTTTTTTGTTTAAGAATGTAACATCATGAAGGGGACCAATATTTTCCCACCGATTTCTAATGGATTTTGCCCAGCCATAACTTTTAGGTGAATAGAAATCCGTATTATCTTGATTTACAAAAAATGTCCGATTACTCAGATTAGGTTTTGAATGTTCGAGACGATTTTGGCGTCTTTTTTCACCTGTAAGAAGGGTTGGGATTAACGCAATTGATTCTTCATAAATAGATACCAAATGATCCCAGTTTTTTGACTTAGATGTTAGGCCAAATGCATGTTTTAAAAAGTTTTGAGGGCCTGAGTTTTCATCTAAACGTCTAAAAAGATAGGCAATCGCATAAAAAAAGTGTTCTGAGCGTACCACAGGTGTGTAGAGTAATGTTTGATGCACGTGTTTCTGTAAAAATAAAGCCAAATGGTCTGACATACCTTCTAAAATTTCAAAGGTAAAATATTTTTGTAAGCCTTCTCTTTCAACAAGTATCCAGGTATAAGCGATATCAAATAAATTATGAGATCCCAATCCAATATGGACATAAGGCATTCTGTCTTTATGTACTGCATAGGTTATGATTCGTTTGAAATTGGCATCTACTTCAACTTTCGTATCGTAAATTGGCGAATCAAGGTTATCTAAAGCCGAATAGACATTCTCCATTTGCAAATTAGCACCTTTAACAAGCCTAACCTTAATAGGCGCGCCACCATTTTTCACACGTTTTTTTGCCCATTCAAGAAGGTCTTCAAGAATAGGTAACGTATCTGGTAAATATGTTTGAAGAACAATACCAGCTGTGTGTTTTTTAAATTCTTCTTTATCTAAGGTATGTTTAAATGTGTTAATCGTAACGTGTAAATCTTTATACGCTTCCATGTCCAAATTAATAAATTTAGGAGGGTCGAACGTCATACATTTTCTATAGAGTTTAGATAACCGTTCAGATAAAATTTTAACGGATGAGTCCTCTGATAAAGGATGTAAAGATGAAAAAATCGCCGATACTTTAACCGATAGATAATTGACCATAGGTAAATCAAGCGTCTTTAAATAGTCGTTTAACCTGTTTTGAGCATCCGTTTCCCCCAAAACTTCTTCACCAATAATATTGATGTTAACCATAAATCCCTGCTTATATCTTGATTGAATATGTTTACTCAATTTTGCCGTTTCTAATGGTACGATTAAATGACGTGTATCCATTTTTAATTTGTATTGGAATATGGGAACAGCAAGAGATGGTACTAAAGGTCCAAATATTAAGAAAAGTCTAAAAAAGAATCGTTCGATTGACGAGAAAAAAATAGGAATACCATAACGATTCACAACGTATTTAATCTGTTTTAACGTGCGCTTGGCAGATTTAGACCGGAACGATTGATCTAACAGTGCAACTAAAAAGAATTTTCCGGGCGGGTCATTTAATAGTCTTTGATATTTCAAATCCTGTAATTTCGAACCGCGTGTTTGATATTTTGAAGCAGACTCTATCCACGTTTTTGCCAAATTAATGACGTCATTATTTTTTATATTCATGATTAGTGTAAGTAGACTAGGTTACCTATCAATTATCTTCAACTAAAAATAATATTTTTACCATTCTTTTGACAAATAACTATCAAAGATTGACCATTTATTTGATAAAGCAAAATGAACAATGTGAATCAAAAAATGGATAGTTGTATTGCTTTACTAATATAAAGACTTCTTGCCTCAACAATATATTGTGTTTATTTCCTTCTATTTAATATTTTTCACTGTATTGAAAATTATTATTAGAAACGGTTACAATCCACCGATATTAAGTGATTATCCTATCTCCTAATTAGATTTTATAAATTACTGAAGGTGTCTTTGAATTGTTAAAAAAAATAGTAGCGGGTTTGGGTATAGACCATAGAGATGCGAAACTTATGGTGAGAAATACAAAGCAGTATTCTACACGAGGCTTAATTACTGAGTTCATAACTAGGGAAATGCCAAATCATCCTGTACTTCATAGAGACCCTACCCATGTATGGGATATTAGTTCTTTTAAGAAAAAAAACCTAATTAGTGATGGGACCCCATCTCAGGTCTATGTTCTTGAAAATGAATCGGGACAGAAAGTCATTCAAAAAAGAGTGAAGACTGGGGTTGATCCCAACGCATTAGTACATGAAATAAAAATGATAGATGCCCTTAGTTGTCATGACCCCCATCATCTTTTTATTAAACGTTTGATAACATCTTGTGTTGATCACGAAATCCCATCACTTATTATGCCAAAAGCGCAGTGCAACTTGAGTGAGTTCATTCTAAATTTAGGTGGTTTTTCTCCAGCATTGAAGATCCCGAGAAGATTTTCATGCGTAAGAGGCATGTTTATAAAATTGATGTTTATTGTAAATGAAATGCATGAACGGGGTTATACAAATCATGATTTTAAAGCAGATAATATTTTAATTTTTGGCGATACGCATCCACAGATCTCGCTTGTTTTAACTGATTTGGAACATGTCGTTCCAAAATTAACCTCAATCACCGAAGAATTTTTCACCTTCACAAATGTTTCTAGCGTATTAGGCGAGATTGGAACCTATCCATTTTTACCTATAGAAACCAGAGATCTACCTTATGGTCTTGAACTAGATATAGAAGAAAACCACCCAGTTAATTCTGTAAATCAGATATTTTGTAAACTTGACGAGCATTTAGGCGGAGATAGCAAGTGTGCAACTACATATTGTTTAGACAGTGAATTTTTACGTCCATACTACCTAGAATCTGATACGGAATCTGATATAGACGATAGTGACGAGGAAAACAGTGGTATGTCGATTATTTATGTACAACAAAAAGTTAGTCTAAGTGATGAAATTAAAACGGAGCTAATGAATGAAATCAATATGTTTCTTCAAAAGAAGGAATATTATTTATTGGGAATG
>JABIQV010000118.1 GCA_018699495.1 bacterium
CTTCAATGTCGGCTTCTATTTTAGATACTTCATTGAGAAGAACAAACGATACGGCAAACCAAATAATGATGAAAGTCACTAAAATAGCGGCTGCTATAGCGGCTTCAATTAGATTGATTAATGGGCCCATTTGTTTTTTAACTTTTATTAAACTTAATGATTCATTGTATCGTTCAAAAAATCTAAGAGAGAGCCCTATTGAGCCCATTGCTTGATTAAGGAGGTCCTTATTCTTCTCGTATTTTTTAGACTCGAATTTTATATTGGATACGGGGTTATAGAGTTCTATGGTTATATCGGGAAACGCCTCTTGGAAGGCGGATAAGAATTTTTTTGTCGAATCCACTCGAGAAATTAATAGAAATTTTTCTGGAGGACTCTTGTGAGGAAATTCGTTGGTATAGGATAGTAGAAAATGGTTGAGTTTTAACATTAAATACTCAAAGGTAAGTTCGTCTTCTAATATTTCATCAGGATCTTTTCTTAACACTTGAGAAAAGACGATGTTACTATCAACAACAATATTAAAATCAATAATATTTGAATCTAAAAATATAGTTAAAGTTGGTATTTCTTCCAGTGCATTTGCATATTTAGCGCATCGTAATACGGCAAGAGGCATGATGTCGATGGCGACTAAGTTTAAGCCAACAAGCTCCATTAATTCTTTGACGGTATCAATGCTACTTTGAGTTCGAACGGCATATAATATGGGCTGAAATTTAGGATAGTCTTCTTCATTTTTTGGGTATTGCAAGCCAATTTCAAACTCTTTCCCTTGAAATAAATGAGAGGTTCCCATTTTATCTTCCATTTGTGCGCGGAGCTCATCCTCTCCAATTTTCGGGAATAATTCACACCGTTTAATAAAATTAGTATCTTTAATGCCGATAACTATGTTCGAACTTGTATAGTCACCCTCGTCTATTGTTTTGGTAATTTGATCAGATAACGTATCAGGGTCTGTTATGTCACCATTAGTAATCGTTCGTGGAGGGATTGCCACGACTTGAATTTTATCGATTTTGACAGCCTCATCATCCCCTTTCGCTTGTGAAAAAATCAAGAAGTCTTCAGTAAATTCTATTCCTATACAGGATGTAATATATTTTTTTGCCATTTAGTTTTCTTTTAATTCTATAACATGGATTTCACTGCTTACAGATAAAATCATCTTCCCTTGTAATACTTTTTTAAACGTTAATTTATTATTTTCGGTAATTGGATTCCCAACATAACCTATACTGGTAAAGTTGAGAGTCCCTGTGACAGGGTCTCCTATTATTGTAACAGAATAAGTGCATGGATAGTCAAAATGGGTTAAAGGAGTGGGCGCTACCGTAGATTTGTATAGGGTATTGGAATCAGAGGCGACCCATTGGTCACTCAAATCTACGTTCCCGCTTACCCAAGCAAATCCTTGTTTTAGTTCTGAAATAGCATCCTCTAAACCTGACCGAGCGGTAAAATAGGCCTGGACTTCTTTTTTCTTAACATAGGCCGATTGGGTTCCAATACGAATAGCCTTCCAATATGAGATGCAAAGGATTGAAACCGAGAGCAGAACAAATATGGATAATATCATAATATTTCCTGCATTATTTTTTTGTGTTGAGTCACTTATATAAAAAAATGACATTGCTTTAAAAAAACGCGTCAAGTGTTTGCGTGAGATTCTCGATAGCTTTTTTGGGAAGTATCAGAGTTATTTCTTTTTTTTCTAAGTAGGATAAGGCTTCTTTTTTGTCTGTATGGACTAAGTTGAGTAGGTCTAATAAGGTATTATTGAGTATAGAATCAATCTCAAATAAGGGTGTTTTTGGGTTGAATTTTTTGATAGTATTCAAAGGTAACTCAGCGTTAAGAGAAAGATAAAAGTCGTTAGTGTAAAGTTTTTCAATCGAAGCAAGTATTGTTTCATCAAAAGACATATTCTTATGAGAAGCAATGGATCGGTATAACGTACCAATAAATGTGTCATAGGGTGTAATCTCACCAAAATCAATGCGTGTATTTCCTGTCACGACTTTTCCGGTAAGTAGTTTAAATCGATACTTATCTTTCGAGGAATAGGCTTGAACTAAATACCAGGGAAATCCTTTTTTAATTTTATTACTTTTAATCACCCACTTATTTTTCGCGGATTGATAGGTAAGATGCGTTTCGCTTAAATTTGAACGTTTAATTTCTATGTTTGATTTTGTGTAACTCGACGATTTGTAAGTCACCTTAACTGTTACATCACCGGATGCGGTTTTATCCTCAATGGTTTCGCTAAGAATCAGTCCTTTTCCCCAACTGAGTTCTTCACTTGACCCGTCAGGTTTTATTCCTTGAATCTGAAAAAATAATGGTGAGTTTTTACGGGTAATAGATTCTATTTTAATTGTTTTAGAGGATTCTACCGTTGGAGAAACTGGGAGAGTAAACGATAAATCAACCGATGGTATCACGGCGGCTTTACTTAAATCTTGTGTTACTTTTCCACAGTTTGTTGATAAAAAAAGCGTAGTAACGAATAGACATACAAACAACGATTTTTGTGTAAATTTTTGAAAGGATTTCATACTACAAATAGTATAATACCTGACGATAAAAAATGGCTAGGCATTAGTTTGAAAATAGACGCTACAATGTGCTTAGTCTACATTAGATACCTAAGAATCAACTATCGTTTCAATCGACCGTCAGAAGGCGCCTCGTCGGAAATTCTCTACTACTAGATTCGAGGACAATTAAAATGATTTTGGGTGGCAACTCTAATAACTGTAATTGTTGGAACCTTTCCTAGGTCATCTTTATCGTCATATCCATGTCCATTAAATTGAACAGTCACCTGGTCGGTATAGTATGGCGGTTCAATGGCGATATTATGAGACTTGGCGACAAACCTAATTCCAGGAAACACTGTGCTTAAAA
>JABIQV010000119.1 GCA_018699495.1 bacterium
ACCCAAGCCTATTTTGATAAGCATAATTATTTTAATAAATTTGAAAAACGTTCTGCATGTAAGGTTAAATCTAAATCAGAAGACTTATCCTTTTCTGATAAGATAGAATTTTTGAAGATGACGAATCCTACGGCTTATAATGATATTAAAGAACCTTTACCTGAACATGAAGATGAATCTGAACATGAAAATGTTGAGTTTTTGGCGTATGTGTAATCGTTGAATATTTAGTTTTTTCTATAGTATTGGCTATGAATCTAGCTATTTTTCTGGTGTAGTTGGGAGTTTTTGAGTAAGAGAAATAGTGTTTCAGCAACAACTTTTTTTTGAATGATTACTCGACTACCGTGAAGCAATACCCTTTTTACAGTTGTTTTCTCTTTATTGGATATAGCAATAAAGACCGTTCCAACAGGTTTTTCTTCGGTCCCACCTTCTGGACCAGCTATTCCTGTAATGCCTACACCTATGTCTGTATTTGATAGAGACTTAACATTATTTGCTAATTGGATTGCTACTTGTTCGCTAACGGCACCATAGGTATCGATATCAGTTTTACTTACGTTGATAGTTTTAATTTTTGACCTATTTGAGTAACAAATAATACTTTGCATTAAACTATTTGAAGACCCGGGAATCGATGTAATTGCGGATGATAATAACCCGCCTGTACATGATTCTGCTATTGATATGGTTATATTTTTAGCAATCAGTATGGAAACAATTGTTTTTTCTAAGGATTCTCCAATTTCGCTGTATATATAGTTTTTTAGCTTTTCTTTTATGTAAGCGGTAATCGAATGGAATGTAGGCGTATCTTTTTTTGATGTAATGGTAACATGTACATTTGGATGAGTTGCTCGATAGAGAATATCTATATTTTCTGGAAGTGGATAAAGACTCGACAGGTCATCAGCGATTACCGACTCCCCTATTCCGTAGCATGATATGGTGGTTTTTATTGGGATAGACAAGTGCATGGTGAAAGACTTTTTTAAAACATCTAATACAGTTTCCTTCATCATGGTATTCATCTCTATTGGGACTCCTGGGAGGGAGATTATGGACGTGTATGTTTCGGTGGTATCGTGGTTGGTTTGATTGATATTTAATATGTATCCAGGCGCTGTACCTACAGTATTATTTATCATAATACTTGTTTGGGGTAGATAGGCTTGTTTTAAATTAGATGGAGTCATTTTTCTGTTTCGTTTTGAAAAAAAGGTAGTTAAGTGAGAGAGTGCTTGCTCATTCTTCTCGTTTTTTATATTTATAGCTGTACATACAGCTTCTGTTGTTCGATCGTCGTCTGTTGGGCCTAGGCCTCCTGTAAGAATAATAATGTCATAGGTTTTTGACGCTAATTTTATGCTGGATACGAGATCTTGAAAGTCATCAGAAACGATATAGCAATTGGTAAGGTGAAGTCCAATGGATGATAGATGAGAGGCAATGTCTGGTAGGTTTGTATTTGTGACACGACCATCCAAGAGTTCGTTTCCGGTACATATGAGTTGAATTTTTAAGTTTGTTTTCATCTTATTTTTTCTTAGGTTTATATTTTTCTATGTTATGTATTAAATAGGATCTGTATAATACTATATCAAATGGAACAAAGAGTCATATTTATGGGAACACCAAATTTTTCAGTACCCTCTTTGGATGCCTTATTTGAGGCGTCTGGTTTTGAGGTTGTCGGTGTATTTACTCGATTGGATTCGGCTAAGGGACGGGGACGAAGGGTTTCCTTTTCTCCTGTTAAATCCCGTGCGGTTGAACTTAAAATCCCTGTATTTCAACCGATTTCTAAAGAGTCATTGGTTGCTCAAGTTCAGGAACTTAATCCAACGTTAATTGTTGTTATAGCCTATGGTGTCATTTTACCTAAATGTTTAACCGATACTATTTTGTGTGTAAATTTACACGCGTCGTTACTCCCAAAATATAGAGGGGCCTCCCCTATTCATGCTGCATTATTAGCAAATGATACAGAATCTGGTGTCACCTTAATTCGGATGAATGAATTGATGGATGAGGGAAATGAGATAGATAAAGTTCACATCTCTATTAAAGCTGATGACGATTTTGGAACGTTACATGATGAGTTAGCGGGTTTATCGGCAACTGTTTTGATAACCTTTTTATGTAAACTTTTGGGAGTTGATGACCCTCCTGAACGTACAGACTTGTATTTGAAAGGAACGCTCCAAAACTCGGAAGGTGTTTCTTATTGTAAAAAATTAGATAAAGCAACGTTTGAATTGAAAAGTACAGATTCTTTAGAAGAAAAATTGGGTAAAATTAAGGCTTTTTCTCCGGTTCCGGGCGCGTATGTCGTTTGGAAAGAAAAACGAGTAAAAATCATTAAAGCAGAAGTGGTAGAGGGAAAAATAATACCTCTTTTAGTGAAGCCAGAAGGAAAAAAATTAATGACATATCATGATTTTTGTTTAGGGCATAAAGGGGAAGACCTGCCATGTTAACAAAACGAATTATCCCTTGTTTGGATGTCGCTAATGGGCGTGTCGTAAAAGGTACTAATTTTGTTAATTTAGTTGATGCAGGAGATCCTGTTGAATTAGCTCTTAGATATGATAAAGAAGGCGCTGACGAACTTGTATTTTTGGATATTACTGCAAGTTCTGATAAACGAGCGATTCTTATAGAGTTTGTAAAGAAAACGGCCGAAGTATTATTTATTCCTTTTACTGTAGGTGGTGGTATTAATGATTGCGAAACGATAAGAGATTTACTGTTAGCTGGTGCCGATAAGGTTTCGATAAATACTGCTGCTGTAAGAAATCCAGATCTCATTCGTGAGGCAAGTGTTCAATTTGGAAACCAATGTATTGTTGTAGCTGTTGATGCGAGACGAATTCGGGTGAACTCTGTTTCCGAATATGACTTTAATTATGATATTTCTCATGTCGCTGTAGATAGTCAGTCTGTTTGGGAGGTTTATACTCATGGTGGCCGAAAACCGACAGGGATAGATGCTGTCAAATGGGCAATGTTTATGAATGAATGTGGAGCTGGTGAGATATTATTAACGTCTATGGACAGTGATGGCACAAAAGATGGTTATGATATTTCTTTAACTAAGAAAGTTAGCGATTCGGTTACTATTCCCGTTATTGCTTCTGGTGGTGCTGGGACACTCGACCATATTGCAGATGTACTGGATTGTTGTGACGCCGCTCTACTTGCCTCATTGTTACATTATAGAATGACTACTGTGGATGAAATAAAAAACCATTGTCAGTCAAAATCTGTAAGGGTTCGAATTTAGGTTCGGATAACTCCACCACCAACAACTCTATCTTTGTCATAAAGAACGGCTGATTGGCCTGAAGCAACGAATGCTTGAGGGATTTCTGTTGTTATGGTGGCTTCTTCGTTTCCTTCTTTAGATACCGTTATTTTTATATCAGACATTTGGTATCTAAGTTTCATACTGAATGTTTTTCCAACGAGTTCTTCGTCCGTGTCAATTTTTGTGAATGTTTTTATATTTATTATCTGAGTATTTAATTCGTCTGCATCGCCAACCACTAAATGATTGTTTTTGAAATCAATTTTTAAAACGTATTTAGGGATATTACTTGTTATTCCTAATCCTTTTCTTTGCCCTACAGTGTAGTTGTATAAGCCATTGTGTTCCCCTAGTTTGTTGCCATCAATATCAACCACGTTTCCGGAGGCAAATTTAGAAGTATCTACATTTTGTTCTATGTAGTCTTTATAGGATTTCGGAACAAAACAAATTTCTTGGCTTTCTTTTTTGTTTGCGTTAATTAATCCCCATTCATTGGCCATTTCTCGAATTTGGGTTTTGTTGTAGCCCCCAAGAGGAAATATTATTTTTGATAGTTTTTCTTGGGGAATCATATATAGAAAATAACTTTGGTCTTTTTTAGGATCTTTTCCTTTTTTTAGAAAATACTTTTTGGTTTTTGGGCTGTAAGTGCGAAGGCAATAATGTCCAGTGGCTACAAAATCAGCATCAAATGTAGGTGCTTTTTTAAGCAGCTCATCAAATTTGATGAACCTGTTGCATTCGACACAAGGGTTAGGTGTTTGTCCTTTTAAATATTCGCCTATGAATGAATCAATAACATTTTTTTTGAATGATTCTCTAGAGTTTATTGTGTAATGACGAATCCCTAATTTTTGAGCGACTCGTTTAGCATCGGATATTGCGCTTAGATTACAGCACGTGGATTCTTGAACTTTATCGTCGGGTAAAAGTTGCATAGTAATCCCAATGACGTTGTACCCTCTCTTTTTAAGAAGAGCTGCACACACTGAAGAATCAACTCCTCCGCTCATTCCTACCAATACTGTTTTTTTCTTTTTCATTTGAAATCATATTATAACTGCAAGTCTGAAAAATGGAAGGGTCTTTGGAGACGGGACGTATAGTATCTATTTTATTTTTTAGTAACTATTTTGTATCCGCAACCAGGAATGATAGACGGTTTTTTGAAAAAGGACGTTCCGGGGTATCGTCTGCAAATGTAAGGGCGCCTCCAATGAATGCTACATTTATTGTTTATTAGATAATTACATTTAAAAAGAAGTGTGTATTTTTTTTCTTGATTGAACGAGAAATTATATACAAATCTGTACCACCATATAATTAACGATTTAAGAATCGGGGACGTCGATATTGTTGGTGTTATTTCTATTCCTACGTTATGACAACAAATGCCCCTTTTTTTGCATTGTCCTTGAACTTCGTAGTCTCTTTTAAATGGTAATGATGACAAATAGGATAAAAAGCTGTCGGTATCCCTTATTAGGCGCAAAAAGGAGCGAAGCACCAGTTTAAGTGCTTGAAGTGGATAATAAAACCCGAACAATTTTAAGAATAAATAGTTATTGTTTTTGATTCCTTTTTTTTAACACACATTGTGGTTCTTATGAATCTTTATTTTAATTTTTGTAACCACCCATAAGGTCCTAGGAAACATATACAAGCGTCTGATTAGCATCCTTAATATTAAGAATTATAATCTAAACTATTTTTTTTCTTCACTGTTATATTAAACTGTTACTAATAGATTGTTTGACAGAGACAGATTTCTTTATCACACTAAACGGATGATTGATTGGATTAGAGCTAAATCACTTGGCTATTTATATAAAGCCGTCAGATGTTTTTCGAAATTTTTTATTTCTCGACTAGCAGACATTAAAAAAAATCAGCAGGATTTAGAGTCCGTGATAGATTTTGGAGATACTGTTTTAGACCTCATTCCATTTAAGTCAACATTGTTCAAATTTCCAATACCCAATAAAAATAAAGTTTCAATTTACGACTTAGAGTTCCCCTCCCCTTTTATCGTCTCTAGTTTTAAAATGCATTCATCTTCATTGGAGATGTGGTCCTCTATTGGCGCTGGTGCTGTGATTGTAAAAACAATATTACCCGATGTGTCGTTAGGAAATCCTCGTCCGAGAATTCAAGAAGTAGATTCGAGTGGTCAACCTCATCTATTGAATGCAATGGGTCTTCCAGGTCCAGGTGTTGCTTCATTTATATCGACGATTCAGAGCTGGGATTGGTTAAAGAAATTAAATCGGCCAGTAGGTATTAGCATTGGGGGACACAGCTCAATGGATTATTTCGAGTCGATAAAAAAGATAGAATCGTGTTCCTTTGATTTTTCTTATTTTTATGAATTAAATATCAGTTGCCCAAATACGCCAGATGGAGCAAATTTGTCGAAACATGTGGATCAATTGGATGTCTTATTAAAGGATTTGAGACAACTAACGAATCGGGTTATTAGTGTTAAACTATCTCCAGCCCAAACGAATATGGAAATCAAACGTTATGGCGATTTATTAAGTTCATATGAACGGATGATGGTAAATGTTGGGAATACGAGACCTACGAAGCGTCAGGACGTTGGATTGTCGGACCTTCAGTTTAGTCGACCGGTAGCAGGATTGAGTGGCCCATCTCTAATTGAACGTACCCGTGAAATGGTTAGGGAACTTAAGTCGGTAGATGTCCCGATAATAGCGACAGGTGGAATCTCTAACCTCTCTGACGTTTATAAGTTGAAGACTGATGGGGCTGATTTATTTGGTATGGCGACATCTTTGGTTTTTAATCCGTTTATAGTTGTTGAGTTTAATAAACGCTTTTAGTGGGACCTTTTAGAGCATAAGAAAAATAGCTTAATTTAAGGCGATAAGGTGATGTTATTTTCACCTATTAAATGGGTCTATTAATGCGAGAGACTCATTGTATGGGGAGTGTTTTATGAGGATGCGGTAACGGTTTGTTTAAGTGAATAATGGGTTTATTTGCAAACAGATACTGGTAATCGTTTATTTCCCCAGTTACCAAATGTTTCAAAGTGACCATTTATTTTGAAACTACACTTGCTACATTTTCCATTATTATTCAGGGAAATGGACTTAATATTATACCAATTTCTTATGATGAGTTCATGATTACACTTAGGACAGTAGGTCGTATCTGTTTCAACATGATGAACATTTCCTGTGTATACATATTTAATGCCATGGTTTTTGGCAATACTATGTGCTTTTAGAAGGGTTTTTAATGGAGTCGCTGGCTTATTCATCATTCTAAAATCTGGATGAAAGGCACTAAAATGAAGAGGGACATCTTGTCCTAGTTCCGTTCGTATCCATTTACAAAGTTCGTTTAGTTCATCTTCTGAATCGTTTAAATCAGGGATGAGCAGAGTCGTGATTTCTGTCCATACAGATGTTTCATGAATAAGGTATTTTAGCGTGTCTAGAACGGGATTAAGGTTTGACATGCATATCTTTTTGTAAAAACTTTGGGTAAACGCTTTTAAATCGATGTTTACAGCATCTATAAAAGAGAAGAAAGGACCTCTTGCTTCTTCAGTTATATAGCCGGCCGAAACTGCGACTGTTTTTATTCCTAGTTTATGGCATTCGTCTCCTACATCTTTTGCATATTCGAAAAATATGACAGGGTCATTGTAGGTAAAGGCTACCGATGTACATCCATAATGTTTCGCTGTTTTTGCAATTTGTTTTGGGGATGCTTTGTGCATAAGCTTATCCATTTCTTTCGATTTACTAATGTCCCAGTTTTGGCAAAATTGGCAGCCTAGATTACATCCAGCAGTTCCGAAAGAAAGGACACTTGTTCCTGGATGGAAGTGGTTTAGTGGTTTCTTTTCGATCGGATCAATGCAAAACCCGCTACTTCGACCGTACGTTGTTAAGACCATTTGGTCCCCTTCCCTTTTTCTAACGAAACAAAATCCTCTTGTATTGTCTTTTAGTTGGCAATGACGGGGGCATAAATTACATTGAATTTTTTCATTGTCTACTTTGGAATAAAATTGGGCTGGATAAGATGTTTCTTTGTTCATGAGTATCTAATTAGTTTAGATAGAAATTATATGTTTTACAACGTAAATAGTTTAAAAAAATTAGGGTTGGTCAATTATTTTTATAAAACTCGGGGATGAGATGTATCATTTTATTATTTAATTGTAGTTGAAATATCAATTTTATTGACGTTATTTCCGTATAAAGTAATTATATTTGTCATTTGAATATCAAATAATTTAGGGTTTAAAAAATATATAATTTCAATGGGAGTATGAGATTCGATTATGTTATAGCTCGTTATTAAATTTTTATCATTTGATTCAAGAAAAGAGTTAAGTTTTTGCGTAGTCATGGTTCCTTTTAGATAAGTGTTAACTTTTCCGGTACCTTTCATACTATGAACGGCTAAAGGGATATCGATAACGCCAGTCCACCCTGATGGAAGGGTTAATTTTAAATTTGAATAATTTTTAATTTTTAAATTACGTACATTTAAAGCATTTTTTTTCCATTTATGTGGGAATTCAATTTTGGCTTTTGGAGGAAGTTTTAAATTGAATTTTATTTTTTTAGGTAATGGCATTGGGATGGATGTGGACCTATTATTTTGTGTTGATGTAAAAATATCCTTATTCTTGGCGATGTAATAATTTCTCCGTTTTTTTAAAAGTAAATTGGATAATACCGTATATTTTTGAGAAGGTATGTTTATATTATGGAGTAATTTTGGATTAGATATAATATCTTTGATGCTTGCGACATCTCCATCTTTATTCGTAAAAAAAACGCCTAAATCTGGATCATACATTTCCAATTTTTTATCTACAACTATTTCAGGGACAACATGTCCATCTAAATACCAAACTCTGGATTTGTAATTATTTTCGTTTGAAAGTATGGCAAAAATCGATGATATATCGTCGCAAAATCCGAACCCAAAGGAGTTAAAATAGAGACTTGGTGTGTGATATTCATTACTTTTTGATATCGGTATGTCATGTCTATGCATTTTTGATAGATAGGACCAAAGATTTTTACCGAAATTTTTATCATTAGGCGTTGTTATTAATTCATCTAAAAAATCCGAATTTTTTTCATAGAATTGTTTACCGTTAATTTTAACGGTAAAGGATGCTAATTCCTTTCCATTATTTTTCATTCGAAATACAGAATGTTTTGGATTAACGGTTTGAATTAATACTTTTTTGTAATGGTGTGTCGCACTTAAATTTATTTTTTTGACCGGTATATCGTGCATTTTTAAAGGGTCTAAATATGTTTGTGAGATTAAAAAGATATGTAAAGCAGGCACAAAAATAATAAAAAGTACAATTCCAGATCTAATCTGAGAGTATTTTATTTTGAAAAAGTAGCTAATCAATTTTATTGGGAACATGTCTAATTATATCTATAAAATAGTTTAATATCATAGGTTTTTTTTAAGGAATTTTTTCCGGGAGAGTTTCATTTTTTCTTTAGTCTGACTTTAGTTGAAATATCGAGTCTGTTGATACTATTTTCTGCTAAAGAACGTGTCATTTACATACAAACCATCGAAAATTTTGAGTCTGTATGTAATAACACAAATTTAGTAAGTAGATTAGTTTAATTAGTTTGTTTAATTTAACCTATCTATTCTGTTCCACAAAATTATTAATCGATTCAGGAAAACTTAAATAGGGTTGTCTAAGCTCCCATACTAAAATTCTATTTGTAATAACTGCTAATTCTGCTCTAGTTAATTTTCTGTAAGGAAGGAGTCTAGAATGTTGATCTCCTCCGTATCCCAATTCATTAATATAGAGCCCTATTAAGTCCTTTTTACCTTCAGAAAGGTGTTTAATATCTCTGTAGGGAGATAAGTCTGGTGTAACTTTACTAAATGCTCCTAATTCTGAAAGAAGTCGACTTGTAGCCAATATAAAGTCAAGTCTGTTAATTGTTTTGTTTGGCTCAAAATTGAAACCAGAAGGGTCTCGTTGAGCGAATAAAAGTTTGTTACGAATTGCTTGTTGAATGTATGGTCTATTGGGATCACTTTCTGAAACATCTTCAAAGACCATTGAATTTTCGACTTCCGGTCTATAGGTTACTTGTTTGCGGTTTATGACATTAATTTTATCTGACTGTGTGTTTAGTGTTACCCCACTATCAGATATTTTTGATTCGAGAGAATAAGTACCGTCATTAACGTATAGATTAAGTTGATTCTGTCCATTCCATTCAACTTCGTATTCTCCTGGGTAATATTTTTTGTTTTTTACAAGAGTTTGTACAAGATTTCCTTTTTCGTCATTTACCACGATGTCGATATCATATGGAAGTCTTAATAAATCAATGATACTAAATTTTACCTTGGTCACAGACTGATTAAGTGTTTTCTCTAAATTTGAAAGATTGACTAAAACTTTTGCAATTTCACTGTGTGTTACATATTCTTTCGGACGAAAGTTTTCTGTTCCATTTTTTTCATAAATACCAATTGAATCTAACATGTTTATAGAGCTTTTTGCCCAGTGCTTTTTCATATCTTTATAAGGAGAGGTGTATTCGAACTGAAATTGAACTTTTTCCTCAGGAACAGAAACAATGAATTCTACATTTTCTTTTGCAAGAACTTGTGGTTTTGAAACCTTTTTCAAATCTTCTTTTGTTAGCAGTGAAAATGATTCAAATTCCAATTTTTTTTCAAATCCAATATTAAGTGCGATATCACTTCCTATTTGAGTGTCAATTCTAAGTGTTCTTTTATTTCCTTTGTATCGAAACCCCGTACCTATAGACATCCCAGATTTTCCGCTTTCAGAAAGGTCGCCCCCGAATCCGGAGTTAATATGTAGCGAATACTGGTTGGTATCTATTATTTCATAGTTAAGGTTGAGACCGTATGTTGTTATCGTTTCTGGCTCTGAACTATTCGTAGCCGTTGTAGGAACAAACCCTATTTGTGTTTCAAAAAACCAATTATTTTTTAGAAAGGTTGAAAACTTTAGACCAGCTTCTAGGTTTGATTCAAGCGATCTGTTTTCGTTAAAAATATGTGTTCCTATGTACGGAGAGAATCCAAACCGATATTCTGGAGGAGCGACAGTCTCTAATTCTTGTCTTAGAGCAGTATTTCTATGTATTAATTGGTCATTCATCGTCATCACTCTGTTTGATTTTTTTTGTAATAATCGGCTTAGACTTTCAAGTTTTTCGAATTCTTCTACAAATGCTTTTTCGGATACGTTGGTTTCTTTTTTTGTTTTTTGAAAGTTGTTTTCAATTTCAAGTTGTTTATTATCGAGCCAGTCTTTTAAGGCCAACATTTCATCATATTTTTTTTCAAGGTCTTTTTTCAAGGTTTCGATGTAGGTTTTTGTGTTCTCTAAGTCTTCTTCTTTTTTTTCAATAATTTCTTCTTGTTTGCTTATAAGAAATCGTTGATCTTCTAATTTTGCTTGTCGAAGATTCATGGTTTCTTCAACTTTATATAATTCAGCATTTCTTTCTCTCAATATCGTTCGTTTTGCTAATAATTGAGTTTGTTCTGCTTTTTTTAGCGTATAAAAATTTGCAGTTTCTTTTTTAATTTCTGATTCAAGGGATTCAACTGATTTCTTTTCTAAAATTATCCATTCTTTTTCTTTATCTAATTCATCATAGTTTGCCGAAAGTTTTGATTTTTCGGAACTTAGGGCCTGTCGTTTAAGATTTATCTTTTCTTTTTCGGTGTCGAGAGAAGACGTTAACGAAATTAATTCCAAATTTTTTGTTTCAAGTACATTTTGAAATTCTTCTAAACTTTCCTCTTTTTCTTCTAAATTTTGTTCTTTTGTGTCCAACCCAGCTTTAAATTTGGATAGCCCGGAAGCTGTTTCTCCAAGTATTTTTTCTTTGGCTTCAATATCTCGCTGTGATTCTTGAAGGTTTGATTCAATCTGTTTAATTTCTTTTTCCTTTGTTTGAAGAGTGGTAGATTTTTCAGATAATTTTTTCTTTTCTTTTTCAATTTCTTTTTTTTGTTTTTTAAGTTCAAATTCTCTAAGTTGAAGGTCTTTTTCTTTTTTGATTAAACGTTCAAGGTTTTTTCCTAACTCTTCATTCCTTTTGTTTAACGAATTTTCTTGGTCTATCAATTTCTTTTGTAGATTTTCAAGTTCTTTTTGTTTCTTTAACAGTTCATCCGTATTCATTGAATTCTTTCTAAGATTTTCAATTTCTTTTTTTAGATCATCAATTTTTTTATTCAGATTCTTTTTATCTTTTTCCAATAAATCAACTGAATCTTGTAAAAAGTCTATTTGGGAATTTAGTTTTGATTCTTCATTTTCTTTGAAATTTTTCTGTCCACCAAACTCTTCGGGCTGTTGAATGGGTTTAGCATTTTGTTTGATAACAGTATATTCTAGAGGAATTTCATATAATTTGTCCTTTAACGTAATGATTGTGACGATTGCTTTAAATTTACCTATCGGATGTTTTTCAGATAAACGGGTAGTTTGGCTAAAGAGACCATCTTCAATTGATTTCAAGCTAAAATTAGACATGTGTTTATTTTTAACAGTTACTTTTAGTAAAGGTGTATCCGATTGAAGTGCTATCCTAATTTTTGCTCCTTGAGGCGCGGGGTTTGGGCTTACTGAGAGTTTTATTTCTTGCCCGTATATCGATCCACTATTCCATAAAAATAGAACCAGAAGAACAGAGTTTTTAATTATTTTTATCATTTTTTTGACCCCATCTTTAATATAAAAATTGTGGGCCTATTTTTCATTTTGACCCTCATTTTTTATGTTAAATTATATAATTGTTGTAGTTGCTTTTGCATTTACTTAGTAATTATCGAACGTTTTTTCTAAAAATTTCATATTTCTGTACAAAATGGACTTGAAAATGATACCCTCTTATCGGCTTTTTCTTCTTTAGCTGGGCTGAAAAAAAATACGTTTCCATCTACTAAAAAGAAAAAATATAAGCTATATAGAATAAGGTTGTCAAAATGAATCTTTTTAAAAAATTAATAAAAGCTGTTGTAGGTGACGAAAATGAAAAGAGCTTAAAGAGTTTTTACCCGATAGTCGAGTCTATTAACAAATTAGAAGACGAGATAAAGTCTTTGTCTGACGATGAGCTTAAAGGCAAAACTAGTGAGTTTAAAAAACGATTGTCCAAAAATGAAACGTTGGATGATATTTTACCCGAAGCGTTTGCTGTTGTAAGAGAGGCGTCGTTAAGAGTTCTTCAAATGCGACATTTTGATGTTCAACTAATTGGCGGAATTGCTCTTCATCAAGGTCAAATTGCTGAAATGAAAACGGGTGAAGGTAAAACATTAGGCTCTACCCTCCCTGCATATCTGAATGCGTTGGAGCAAAAAGGTGTATATATAGTTACAGTTAATGATTATTTAGCGAAACGAGATTCTGAGTGGATGGGAAGGTTATATAGTTTTTTAGGACTTTCTGTGGGATTGATTCAGTCAAATATGGAACAACGAGATAGGTTAGCCGCTTATAATTGTGACATTACTTATGGAACAAATAATGAATATGGATTTGATTATTTAAGAGATAATTTGTGCCAAGAAATCGAGCAGTGTTGTCAGGTGAGACGTCATTACGCGATAGTTGATGAAGTTGATAGTATTTTGATAGATGAAGCACGAACACCGTTAATTATTTCTGGGCCAGTTAATCAATCCACAGAACTTTATTTAGATATAGCTAAGATAGTACATGATTTAGAAAATGTAAGGGACTTTACGGTTGATGAAAAGCATAAAAATGTGGTTTTGACTGAAGAAGGTGTCGAGGCTGTGGAAGGGTTATTAGGGTTAAAAGATCTTTTTTCTTTGGAAAGTATGGAGCATGCTCATATTCTTTTACAGTCGCTTAAAGCTCTTTATTTGTTTAAAAAAGACGTGGATTATGTTGTTAACGATGGGAATGTAGTAATCGTTGATGAATTTACAGGTCGGTTGATGGATGGGCGTAGATATTCAGATGGATTACATCAAGCCATTGAAGCGATTGAAGGGTTAGACATCAAAGAAGAGAGTCAAACACTTGCTAGTATTACTTTTCAAAATTATTTCAGAATGTTTCCAAAATTATCTGGTATGACGGGAACCGCTGTAACTGAGAAAGAAGAGTTTGGACGAATTTATGGATTGCCAGTGCTGTCTATTCCAACGAATAAACCGTTGGTAAGGGATGATCAGCAGGATGTGATTTTTAAATCTCAAATAGAGAAATATAAGGCAATCGTTACCGAAATTAAAACCAGGCATAAAAAGGGCCAGCCGATTTTAGTCGGAACTATTTCTATTGAAAATTCCGAATTACTATCTACTTTATTGAAACGCGATAATATTCCTCATAGAGTTCTGAATGCAAAGCATCATGAAAAAGAAGCTGAAATTGTTGCAAATGCCGGACAAAAAGATATGGTTACGATTGCGACAAATATGGCTGGAAGAGGAACCGATATTGTTTTAGGTGACGGTGTAAAGGATTTAGGGGGGTTATGTATATTAGGTACAGAGCGCCATGAGTCTAGGCGTATAGATAATCAGTTGAGGGGTCGTTCTGGGAGACAAGGTGATCCTGGATTTTCAAAGTTTTATGTTTCTTTAGAAGATAGTTTAATGCGTTTGTTTGGTTCTGAAAAAATAATTCGAATTATGGAACGTTTAGGCGTTCCGGAGGATACTCCGATTGAACATCCTATAATTTCTCGTTCAAACGAAAAAGCTCAAAAGAAAGTAGAAGCGCATCATTTTTCAATAAGAAAACAAGTTCTTCAGTATGATGATGTTTTGAATAAACAGCGTGAAACTGTGTATGGAATTCGAAATTTGGTATTACGAAAATTTGAATTTGATAAACGAGTTCAAGAAATGATATCTGATGTCGTTAACCAGAAAGTTGACGACTACTTGATAGAAGAAGGTGGAAAGATTCGCCTTACCGATGATCTTGTATCAAATTTCGTTAATAGTTTAACTCAGATTTTTCCTATAGGCGGGTTAGATGAGGTCCTAAAAAAAATTGAAAAGAAAGATTTAATTAAAGAAGAATATAGTGACTTATTTTTTGATTTCTACAAGAAACGACGGTCAGAATACCCTATAGAGATTTTTGAGGAAGTATCCAAGCGAGTATTATTATCAAGTTTGGATAGAAAATGGACGGACCATTTACATAATATGGATGTTTTAAGAGAAGGGATTAATTTGAGAGCATGGGGACAAAAGGATCCTCTTCTTGAATATAAAATGGAAGCCTTTGATATGTTTTCTGAGTTATTGGTTTCAGTTTGGGAAGAGGCTCTGAGTATTATATGTAAATTAAATATTCAAATAGAGTCTCCTGTTGAAGTACAAGAAAGAAAAACATTGTCTTATAACAAAGGATTAAATGAACCGGGAAAGCCGGTTGTAAATGATTCAAAATTGGGACGTAATGAATCGTGTTCCTGCGGTTCGGGAAGGAAATACAAAAAATGTTGCATGAACTTAAAAAAAGCTTAGCAGAAAAGAAGGAAAAATTATTTCACCTCGGAGACTATCTTTGACGTAGCAGTCAAAAGAAAAAAGGTTGGCGAATTAGAGGGTGATGTTTCTCAAGAAAGTTTTTGGCAATCGTCAAATCAGCAGGCTATTTTTGATACATTAAATTCCTTAAAAAGTTCGGTTGAAAAGTATGATGATATGATTACTCGGCAGGAGGATATCGAACTTTTGATAATGTTGATGGACGAATCCGGCAACGAATCCGAAGAGTCTGATGAATTTAAAGAGGCCCATCAGTTGTATATGTCGTTTTCTGATGATTTAGACGGGTATGAAATTTTGTCTTTTTTATCCGGTAAATTTGATAAAGTAAATTGTTTTTTAAGTATAAACGCCGGTGCTGGTGGGACAGATGCGCAAGACTGGGCGCAGATGTTATTACGAATGTATACGCGATGGATAGAGAAGCAAGGCTATAGCTATGAGGTTGTTGATGAATCTATGGGCGATGAAGCCGGATTAAAAAGTACCACCCTATTAGTTAAAGGCGAGTATTCCTATGGATATTTAAAAAACGAATCTGGGATTCATCGATTGGTTCGATTGTCACCTTTCAATTCTAACAATAAACGGCAAACGTCATTTGCTTCTGTAGAGGCTTTCCCAGAAGTAAAAGCTGATTTTTCAGAAGTTGATATTGATCCAAAAGATCTTAAAGTAGATACCTATAGAGCCAGTGGTGCAGGTGGACAACATGTAAATAAAACTGATTCTGCCGTTCGATTTACACATTTACCTACTGGTATTACAGCTCAGTCTCAAAGTAGTCGGTCTCAAATTTCTAATAGAGAAACGGCTCTATCTTTGCTAAAATCCAGATTGATTCAAGTTATGGAAAAAGAACATAAAGAAAAAGTAGACGAGTTAAGGGGTAATTTGACGGATATTGGTTGGGGACATCAGATTCGTTCATATGTTTTTCATCCCTATAAAATGGTGAAAGATTTAAGGACATTGGTTGAGACTACAGACGTGCCAGGTGTAATGAATGGAAATTTGACTCCTTTTATTCACGCAAATTTAAGGAATAAAAAATGAATTTTTGGACTCGAATTGGAATTTATGGGTTGATAGCAGTTGGATTTTTAACAAGTCTAAATGTTGCGTATCGACGGCATAATTTTGAACAAAATAATAAAACAGTTGAAATTGCTTTATCATTTTCTGATGTTAAAAAATTATCAGAGATTTCAGGTGTAAAGGTAGATAGTTTACTTAAACGCTTAAAACAAGAAGGGCATGTAACGTCTATTGTTTTGGAGGAAAAAACGCTTGCAGATCTAGAAAATAATGGCGATGTGACCGTGTTAAAGGGGTCGGAAGTTATCAATTTATATCGAGTAGGCTATACCACCAGTCATATTTTGAAATATGTTTATCAGAAAGTTAAAGTTGTGCCTGAAGATTTTTATTTAAATTTTAATGAAAATGCGGTTTATGAATTTGTTAGTCAGGCTTTGAATTTTGAATTGGGAAAATCGGCTGTCTCGAAGATATATAAAGATGAAGTATTAAGAGTCTCTTATGAAAAAGACAGATTACTATCTATGGGGTTGGGATTTTATGAATCGGATTTGAAGAGGTTGTCTGATCAAGGGTTCTCCATTATACCTTCAATTAGCCAGAATAATTTAAATAACTCAGATGTATTACGTAATAAATTCTCTGCGTTAAAAAATGTGAAGATGGTTCGATCGGTAACATTTGCCGGGGACCGTGTGTTTGGATATCCTGATAACCTTGGGTATCTTCAAAGTAAAATAAATGAATCTTCACTTAATATTGTGAAACCTGAATTTATAAAACAGGTCGGATTTTATGAGTTGGTTAAAAATAACATGACTAGCGTTATAACAATGCATACGTTAGAAAGACCAAATAAACCATTTGTATCTGTTGATGTGATGGTTAATCGATTTGTACGGGCCGCCAAAGAACGACGCGTTAATGTATTATTATTGAAACCAATTTTACAAGAATCTCTTTCACCTTCTCCTTTAGAAAATAATTTAGTGACGTTTGATAATGTATACACTCAGCTTAAAAAAGCTGGGTTTGATGTTGGACCAATCAAAAATATTAATTATCAAGGGTATGAGTCTATAAAAATTTGGGAATTATTATTGGTATCGTTAAGTATTTTTTCGTTTGTTCTTTTGACTTATTCCTATTTTTTTCCTGTATTTCCAGTTTATTTGGCCATTAGTTATTTTTCTTTTGCAGGATTATTTGCGTTAAGTTTTGTTTTGGATAAGACGTCTATTTATAATCGTGTGTCTGTTTTATTGGCTGCTATTTCTATTCCGATATATGCATTAATTGCTTTTTTTCCAAACCCTTCACTTAGAAAACGTACCAATGTTTATTTGAAGTCGTTTGTATATCTGGCCAAACTAGTTGGGATTACATTAGTGGGTTGCTTTTTAATAGTTGCTGTCATGTCTGATATTTCGTATTTAAGTAGTATGACCCAGTTTTTTGGAGTTAAGCTATCGTTTATGATTCCCTTGTTTCTAATCTGTTTATTTTTCTTTTTGAGACCACATCGATTAAAGTCAATATTTTATGTGTTTCACAGGTTGTCTTATGCACCTGTGCGAACAGGGGCTCTTATAACGGTTATGTTTTGTCTATTATTTATCGCTTTATATTTGTTGAGAAGTGGAAACTATATTTCGCTACATATTCCTATTTTTGAGTTTAAAATGCGGGAAGGGTTGGAACAACTATTTTTTATTCGCCCTCGAACGAAGGAGTTTTTGATTGGGTATCCATTTTTATTGGTTGCCTTCGTTTTTGTAGATAGACGTCTTTCTCGAAACTGGGTCTGGTTTTTTAATGGATTAGGGTCCGTTGCATTAATTTCTGTCATAAATTCGTTTTGTCATATTCATACACCTATAGTGGTTTCATTAATGAGAACAGGAACGGGATTAGCGTTAGGTTTGTTGATTGGTTATTTTTATATCTTAGTTTTTAGCACATGTTATTCATTGTTTAAGAGGTATTTTTTATGATTGATTTTGAATTGGTGCAGCAAGAATTGGGGTTAAAGTTTAAACAGGTAGATTATTTAAAACGAGCATTAACTCATTCTTCTTTTACAAAAATAAATAAAAATAGAGGTCTTAAAAATAATGAGCGTCTCGAATTTTTAGGTGATGCGGTTTTAAAACTTTTATCTTCAGATTATTTATTTGAAAAATTTCCTGATGCCTCAGAAGGAGACATGACAAAAATTCGAGCGAATTTAATTTCTGATAAAGTTTTTTATTTATTTGGAAAGCAGTTGAATTTGGGAAAATATCTTGTCTTTTCCTTTGGAGAAAAGAATTCAGGCGGTTCGGATAAAGAGTCTAATTTAGCGAATGCATTTGAGGCACTTGTCGGGGCTATCTATCTTGATAGAGGGTTAGAGGAATCTCGACGCTTTTTTTTAGACGTATTAGTACGATCTCCTATTTCGTTTGAGTCGATGCAACAAACGAATGATTATAAATCGTTGGTACAAGAGGAATTACAAAAACGAAAAGAAGACTTGCCTATATATACAGTTTTAAATGAGTCCGGTCCCGAGCATAGTAAAATTTTTAATATAGAAATAAAAGTAGTTTTAAATGGGGATCTGTTCTTATCTAAAGGAACAGGACGCACCAAAAAGGAAGCGGAGCAATCGGCTGCAAGAGCAATATGTTCTAAACTTTCTCTTGGATAAGAAATGCTTTATTACTGTATAAAGTGCGAGCAAAAACAGGAAATCACTAAGTCTTTGTATCGTGAGGATGAAGAGATTCTCTGTTCATTTTGTGATAAGGCGATGACTTATTTTGGTAGCGAAGCCGTTGTTCTTTCTTCTGAATCTTTAACTAAGAAAAAATCGGAAGTTGTTCTAGACGATGATGGGGCTCAGCTGGTTGACGAAGTAAATCCAAATTTAATATCTGATATTAATCTTGATAAATTGGCTTCTTTTACGGGAAAAGCAGTCCAGTATGCTACAGAAAAATTGGATCCAAAACGATTAGAATGTCAGGAATTCCTTAGGGTGAACCCTAACCATATTCCAAGTTTGATATATATGGGGTTGTATTTTCGGAGTGAAGGGAGCTATGACAAATCCATAGAGTACCTAGAGCTTGCGTCTGAGTTAAATCCTAAAAATATTGATGTCTTAAAATATTTAGCAGATATTTATTTGTCCCTCGATATGATTGAGAATGCGATTAAGAAATTATTAAAAATAAGATCGTATCAACCTGATAATTATAGTGTTTATAAGAACATAGGAATCGCTTATGGATTTGCTAACAATTATAAAGATGCCTTACTTTATTTGAAATGGGCTCTCAGTTTTTGTGAGAGTGAAAAATCTAGGGCAGAGATAGACAGGTTGATTGACGATTTTAAAATGAAATGACCTAGGTTTGTTTATTTATAAAATGGGAATCAATATTTTATGATGGGATCTATCTGTTTAGTTTTAAATCATATTGATATCCCGTTTATCGTCGGAGATGGTATTGGACCTGGAATGTCTTTGGCAACAAAGATGGTTCTCAAGGCCGCTGTTACAAAGGTCTACAGCAAGTCAAGGTCTATGTCATTTATTGATGTTATGGCAGGAGAAGCGGCATATAAAGCTACGGGGCACTGGTTGTCTGAATCCACACTTTCTATTATTGGAATAGATCAGGAAGGACATTTGAGAATAGTTCCAATGGAAAATAATACCTACACTAAACATAATGAAAATGATGGCGTTGTACTTGAGAGTTTGAGTATGAATTTAGTGAAAAAACTTATAACTATTTATAAAATTCCATATATTGAACGGCCTATTGCTTTTGAAAAAGCCTAGTACATGGGCGCTCGATTTTCTGTATCTGCAACTCGGATTCAGATAGATGAAACAGTTTCGTTTCAGACGATACATTCAATAAATGGACGTACTCTTCCTGAATCTAGTGAAAAAGCAAGACAAACGTATAATATATTGCTTCACCATTTTAGTAATTATGTTGAATTATATAAATATTATTAGATTGTAGCGGTTATAGTTTCCGACCTCTTTTGTTTGTTGTTTGTATTCTATTACTTCATTTCATCTATCTATCGAAGAGAGCGCTAAATGCGCTCATAACCGATCTAAAAAATGTTTCAGGAACATGCTCTGTTCGTCTTGATGACAAATCCGCAGAGTCTAGATCTCCTTCAAATTTCTCGGTAACTCCTTTTTTAGTTATGCTACCTTTGAGAAAATGGCCATTACTAAATTTACCTTCGTAGCGAACATTGAAAACGACCATAACGCCATTGTCATCATCAAGCTCGTGACGGGTATTAAAATGGCCGGTTTTTTTTATTTCATAGCGGCCATAACCTTTCTCTTTTGTGCCATATAATAGTTCACCATTAATGAAGTCACCTTTTTCACTATAATCATCAGTGAAAATGACTTCACAGTCAGGGCCATGTAATAGGCCTTTGTTGTTGACGGTTCCTCTAAAAATTGTCCCTTCTTTATTAGTTTTTTCTCTGTATTCAGAAATATCACCATCGGCTTTCTTAAGTATTGTGTCGATTACAGCCTGTCTTCTTTCTATTTTTGTTTCTATATCATCGGGGCTTGTACACTTAACATCTTGCGGAGTTTGAATATCTAATTGATACCTATTTTGATCATTGCCATTGATATTAGGAATCGATTGAGATGTGGTACCACCTATTAATGATGCCGTTGGTTGTTTGTTTAGATCTACAGACTCTCCTTTTCCTGAAATCAATAAAGCTGCAAATAGTGGGAACGGTGTAATTTTCATTAAAATTTCCTTTTGTGTAGTAAGTTTTTTATAATTTGTATGTCTCTTATTAGTTGAAAATAGTATTCAACACATATACTTTTCGTGTCTTTTTAATATAAATTTCATTTATTTATTGTCCCTAGTGTCAAGCCGTGATACATACTTACCTCCTAAATCTATACTTAACCCATGTCTAGGACCACTTTTTAATGACTCAGAGATGAAATTTTGACTAAAATATACAGTATATAAATAGGAATACAGAAATGTTAACGGTGAGAGTATATATTCGTTTCTATTTTTATAATTTTTATTTATTATATATAGGTTTACATGGCAAAACGTTTTGATATCCGTAGTTATTTAAGATTTTCGTTTAGTAGATACGAAACTTTTTTTTTAAATAGTTTAATAATGATTTTTTTAATTATTTCGACTTTGTTTGTAATAGAGTCTGTGCTAGAACGATATAATAAAAAAAATAAAATTTATCACCAACAGAATTTAAAAATTAATCAGAGAAATAAACAATATGCTTCCAAAAACCCGTATGGGTTTACCGATCGATTGCATCCATATAAAAAAAGGAAAGATCAAACTCGGATAGCTGTGCTTGGCGGTTCATTTATTTGGGGAGATGGGCTTCCCTATGAATTAACGTGGGGACATTTACTGAAGAAAAAAAATATAGAGAAGGATCCTTTTATCTCTACAATGTTGTGGGGGCAAAATGGGTGGGAATCTGTTGATGAATTTCGTTTTTATAAAGAAGAAGGTGTTAACTATGATGTTGATATCTTGATTATTGGGTGGGTAAATAATGATGTTAACTTGGGGACTATCAAAATGGAGAATTATAAGTCATTAATAAAAAGATATTCTGGTTATTTAGTTACATTTTTTCCTAATTTTATTGAGTTAGTATCAAGTGTTGAGGAAAAAATGTATTTTACTTTCGCAGGAAATCAAAATGCTTATGTAGATTGGTTAACTAGTTTGTATTCAGACGAAAATTTATCTAATTATATGAACTTAGTGGTCGATTTCGACTCTATATTAAAAAAACAAAGCCTTCCTTATTTTTATGTATTCACTCCAAATAATCATTCACCTACTGATTTATGGTATTACAAAAAAGTTTCCTCATTATTTAAAAAACATAATATTCCTTTTATTGATTTGTCTGAGACAATTGGCGATAAACTTGGCCATTATACGTTAGAAGAACTTAAATCTAATCCTGTTAATTGGCACCCTGGCCCTATTGTTACGGATTATATTTCAACAGAAGTGAGGGCTCATTTATTAGAGAATTATGGGGACGTATTGAAATTAAATTAACGATAATCCAACGTTTAAGTAAGGTGCTTGTTGTTCTTGTTTTTTGTGTTGAGAGGGTGTACCGTGAAAATTAATGAAGAACCTTTTGAGAATAGTACGTGTAATGAGGTAAACGGAAATCGAGAATCAGAAAATAATCTCTTCGATCCCTATTCTGGAAATCGGAGTGTTGAACGTGCAAACGATCCAGGTTTGGATTCTGAGTCGTTTGTAAATGGAAACTGTATAGACGTATCGGCTACAATTCCAATCCAAGAGACTGCTTTGTCAACTATCTGGCAGGATGTGAATCCTGAGGCTGCTTTAGATGCTGTTGAACGTGTTTGCTGCCCACCTAACGTTGACCAGACGCTGTTTAAAATGGCAACTATTTGTATTCCTAGAAATAGCTATATTAACAGGGTGTTTGAGATGCAACTCCCCTCCTCTGAACGTATTATAGTAAAATTCTACAGGCCAAATAGATGGACGGCAGATATGGTTCGAGGCGAACATCATTTTTTGAAATCATGCTCAGATTTAGATATTCCTGTTATTCCGCCTACTTTTTATGAAGGAAAAACGTTATTTATGTTGGGGAAAACGCTTTTTACTATTTTTCCTAAAAAAGGTGGCAGAGTTGTTGATGAATTAAATGAAGACCTTTGGAAGGAAACAGGACGATTGTTGGGCAGGGTTCATAATGTTGGTGAAACCGTTTCTTTAGATAGAATGGTATGGAAACCACGTCATGCGACATCTGTTCATTTAAGGACGATTTTGGAGTCAGGTGCCGTTCCTGATGATTATAAGCTTGTGTTTGAACGAACCGTTTTGGATTTTATTGAGAAAATAAATGATTTATTTGAGTCCGAACCTGTTCAACTTATACATGGCGATTGTCATTTTGGAAATATTATTTATAGGCCTGGTGAAAGTTTATATTTAGTAGATTTTGATGATTGTGTGATTGGTCATCCCGTACAGGATTTGTGGATGCTTCTTCCTGATAAGATTAAAAATTGCCAACTTGAGCTGAAATGGTTTTTGGAAGGATATGAGACCTTTCGTTCGTTTTCAAAATCAAGTTTAAAACTTATTCCATATTTACAAATTATGAGGCAAATTCATTTTTCTGCATGGTGTGCATTGCAATTTAGGGAAGACCACTTTAAACATCATTTTCCTGAATGGGGGCAAGTAAAATATTGGAATCAACTGATTAAAGATATACAGGAGAGCTGCAGAGAAGGTTTTATAGAAGAGGACGATTTTGAATGACACCTAAATTTAGTTTTATTTATGAAGGACTCCTTCCAATTTATGATAATTTGAAGATTTTTTAATTAAAAAAGCAGAGGTATTGGCATAAAATAGTGGGTTACTGTCTCGGATATGTCTAAAAAGAAGTGGGTCACTCATCTAAGATAGTATGAAACTATGAATGTTAGGTTTTTAGTTTGTCCGGAAATGAATCACAACATCCTTTAACATGAAGTATTTTACATGAAGGAACAGCAGCGAGAGCGCCAAGTGTCGTCGCGACTATGTATATCCATAAATGAGAAAATGTTCCAGAAACGAGAGCTGGAGCCAAACTTCTAGCAGGGTTCATAGATGCTCCCGTAATAGGACCTCCAAATAGCGCTTCTAGAGCGACTGTTCCACCAATAGCAACGCCTGCCATCATTCCTTTTTCTTTCGCTCCTGTAGCTACACTTAAAATGACCATCATTAAGAAATAGGTCATTATGAATTCGTATAAAAATGTTCCCGATAGCGAAATACCTGGAAGTGTTGCGCCTAATAATTTACTTGAAGGAAATGTGAGTTTTAAGACAAGGCTGGCAGTGATTGCTCCGATGCATTGAAAAATAATGTAGAAAAAGGTGTTTTTTGCGGATAGTCGTTTTAATGCAAAAAAACTGATAGAAACGGCTGGGTTAAGATGTGCTCCGGAAGAATCTCCAAATGCGTAAATCATGGCCATAACGACGAGTCCAAATGACATGGAGACACCAACATGGCCAAGAGACCCAAACATATCGTTGGCGATTATGGCGCCTGTTCCTGCAAATACCAGAAAAAAGGTGCCAAAACATTCACTCATATAGTTTTTCATCATGATGGATTGACTAGGCTAGGCTATCGTCCGCTATATGCCAGTTGAGATCTTTAATTATACTTACTTCTTCAATATTGTCTGCTTTTTCCAACAACATCAACGATTCTTTACTTAGGTTTAATAAGTGGAGTTTTTTGTTTACTTCTTTATATCGCTTTGCAATATTTTGAATCGCTTCTAAACCTGAGTGGTCGTAGACACGAGCCTGTTGAAAATCGATTATAATTGGGGTGGGGTCATTTTTCACGTCGAATATTTCTTTAAATGAAGTGACAGACCCAAAGAAAAGAGCGCCTTTTAATTTGTATATTTTTTTTCCTGAGGCATCGACTTTAATCTCTACTTTAATTTCTTTACCTTGTTCCCAAGCAAATACTAATGCGGAGATAATTACACCAGCGATTACTGCTATTGCGAGGTCAATAATGACTGTAATTGACGATACCGCGAGTATTACAAAAGCGTCTGTTTTTGGGATCTTTTTGATAATTCGAAAGCTTGACCATTCAAATGTGGCGATTACGACCATAAACATAATACCTACTAGAGCGGCTAGTGGAATTTGTTCGATTAGAAACGACCCAAACATAATGAAAAGTAAAAGACTGACAGCCGCTGTAATTCCTGAAACTCTAGATCGTCCACCGGCTCGAATGTTAATCATACTTTGACCGATCATCGCGCATCCACCCATTCCACCGAAAAAACCATTAACGATATTTGCCAACCCTTGTCCGATGCATTCTTTGTTTCCCCTACCCCTTGTGTCTGTTAATTCGTCGATTAATGTTAATGTCATTAAGGACTCAATAAGGCCTACGGCGGCGGCTAATACAGAGAATGGAAGAATTATTTTTAATGTTTCCATGCTGAATGGAGCGTTTGGTAATGCGAATGAAGGGAACGATGCAGAAATAGTCGTTTTACTTGGGTCCATGTTTTTTACGAAGTCGATAACCGTATATATTTCGAATCCGTGGTTTTTTAAGTATATAGATATTAGTGATACTGAAACTATTGCTGCTAAAGATGCTGGGATTGCTTTCGTAATTTTTGGTAAGAATTGTGCTATTGCCATAGTTAAACCCGTTAATGCAATCATCACCATAAATGGAACGAACGGTAAAAGTTTTGCATCAGCCCCTGTTCCGATATAGAACTGAGACAGTTGTGCTTTGAAAATTATAATTGCTAGTCCGTTTACAAAACCAAGCATTACTGGATGAGGGATGAGTCGGATAAATTTTCCTAGTTTAAGGACGCCGAATGCGATTTGGATGATGCCCATTAGGATAACGGCTAAGAATAAATAACCAACTGCTCCGCCTATTCCTACAAGTTTAGCTTGAGAAATAACGAGAGGGGCAAATATGACGGCTACGGCACCCGTTGCACCTGATATCATTCCTGGTCTTCCCCCAAATAGTGCTGTAATTAATCCCATAATGAATGCAGCATATAATCCGATTACCGGGTCGACGTGTGCAACAAATGAAAAGGCAATGGCTTCCGGAATTAAGGCTAAGGCAACGGTTAGTCCGGAAAGGAGTTCGTTTTTTAAATTTTGTTTCTTTTTTATGATTAAATCGAGCATTTTTGTACCCCTACGTGTATTTTTTATTCTATAATTGAGAAAGGAAAGTATTACCTTACGTTTCCTCTTATTACAAGTATTATCGAGACATTTTGAAAAAAAATTCATTTTTTTTATAGAAATTTCTTTAAAGCAGATGGGTAGAAGGTTTTTTTGTTGCCTCTGAAGACATCTGATTTTTAAAGAACACAAAACAGGAAGACCATTCGAGATAATCGGATTCTCATCCACATGCTTTGTCGGATATGTTTTTGAGAATACGGGTTTCATAGAAACAAAAGTCTCAGATGGACAACATTGGGTATTATCATGATTCAATTTGTGGTGCATAGTTGATATTCTTTATTCATGGATACGCATAAAAATTTTAAACAGGGTTGCATATGTATTGTAGGCGGAGGTGCGGCCGGTTATTTTTCTGCTATTCATAATAAAATAAATAATCCCGATTTAGATGTTGTCATTTTAGAGAAAGCGTCTAAGACATTGCGTAAGGTAAAGATATCTGGCGGTGGCCGTTGTAACGTCACCCATTCGTGTTTCGACCCTAAAGAATTAGTTAGTTTTTATCCGCGAGGCTCAAAGGAATTGTTAGGTCCGTTTCATGCGTTTCAACCGGCAGACACAATGGGCTGGTTTGAAGACAATGGTGTGGCCTTAAAAATTGAACAAGATGGTCGTGTTTTCCCTCAGTCAGATTCGTCTCAGGATATTGTTGATTGTTTAAAACGTAAAGTAGAATCGCTGGGCGTTAGGGTTTTTACGAATTGTGGTGTTAATCGTGTGTCTAAACTGGTTCCTGATGATAGTAATGAATCGAGTGATTTATCTTCATTTAACATATTGTTGGAAAGTGGCCAGTCTTTCATCTGTCAAAAGTTAGTTCTGGCAACTGGGAGTAGCCCTGTAGGTTATGATTTTTCTAAGCAGTTAGGGCATAGTATGAAGACCCCTATTCCGTCCTTGTTTACCTTTAAAATAAATGAGCGATTAAAGCCCAGGGAAAAAGTGATTGGTAGGTCTGTTTTGACGGATTTATCTGGCTGTTCGGTTTCTAATGCTGAAGTTTGGCTTGAAGAAAAACCAAAGGATAAGCAGACTGGTCCGGTCCTAATTACTCATTGGGGGCTTAGTGGGCCTGCTATTATTAAGTTATCGGCCTGGCAAGCTAGGTTTTTGTTTGAAAACTATTATTCATGTTCAGTTATTGTTAATTGGGTTTATTCTGTGTCGTCGTTTGATAGCTCAACCCCATTTTTAGATGTTAAAAATAAGAGTCCAAAAAAGTTGGTTTTAGGACTATCGCCATATAAGGAAATTTCGTTACGACTTTGGGTCTATTTATGTAAACGGGCAGGTATTTTGTCGGCTCAGCAATGGCATAATTTATCAAATATTTCTGAATCCCGTTTAATTCAGGAATTAACGAGATGTCGATTTGCAATAGATGGTAAAGGACAGTTTAAAGAAGAATTTGTGACCTGCGGTGGGGTTTCTTTAAATGAGGTAAATTTTAAAACGATGGAGAGTAAAGTGTGTAAGGGACTTTTTATTGTTGGCGAGTTATTGGATATAGATGGCGTTACTGGTGGGTTTAATTTTCAGAATGCATGGACGACGGGTTTTTTGTCGGGTGGTTCAGTATGACGGGTTTTAAATTATTTTTAAATAACTGTATTCGACTCATTCTATTTTTGTTTGTTCCCTTAAACCCATTTGTTTTTAATTTATCAATTTTGGATCGGGATACACATGTGCTTTGACTGGTGTATCTAGATTTTTTTAACAAACTCTGATTTTAGTTTCATTGGACCAATTCCTGTTATTTTACAGTCGATATCATGATCGCCGTCTACAAGTTTTATATTTTTTACTTTAGTCCCCTTTTTAACAACTGATGACGTTCCTTTTATTTTGAGGTCTTTGATGACAGATATTGTGTCGCCGTCTGTTAACGGTGTTCCGTTACTATCAGATATTACTTTTTCTTTTCCTGATGTGGTACCTATAGCGTCCGATATCATCCATTCATGTGCACATTCTGGGCAAATATATTGGTCTCTATCTTCGTATACATAGTTTGAACTACATTTAGGGCATTGTGGTATGTCTGTCATTTTAGGTTCCTTTTACTTTTTGAGTTAAGTGATATTTAATGTTGATTTTGATATAACGACTACTATAAACTAGTTACGCAATTATGAGTAGATTGTTCAAAGACATTTTTTGTTTATCTTTTTATAAATCCTTTTGTAATGAATTTTCTCTTTTATCTCCTTCATTTGATGCACAGCTTTTTATAGATAAAATTTTTGTTAAAGAATTTAAATTTTTTGAATTAAAAGAGCGAATTTCCCATACAGCAATGGTTTTTAGTGAATTTATGCCTAAAGATTTTTTAGAAGCTAGCGAAAAATTAATCGAATTTGTAGAACATCTAACTTCTTTGGGAGTTAAGCGAGATAGTATCGCGTATTTATTTTTATCAGATTATATTTGGATGTATGGAATTGATGATTTGACGTCTTCGATTAAGGCTATAGAAGTTGTTACTCAGTTTGTGACCTGTGAGTTTACAGTAAGGCCTTTTATTTTGAAGTATCCTGACGAGATGATGAAACAGATGCTTACTTGGTCTACCCACGACTCTGAACATGTACGACGTCTTTCGTCAGAAGGGTCGCGACCGCGGTTGCCCTGGGCAATGGCGTTACCTTTATTTAAAAAAGATCCGTCTCCTCTATTCTCAATTTTGGAGAATTTAAAGAATGATTCTTCAGAATATGTTCGACGAAGTGTTGCTAATAATTTGAATGACATTTCCAAAGACCATCCCGATGTTTTGATCTCTTTTGTTGAAAAATGGAAAGGAACATCAAAGGAAACCGATTGGTTATTAAAACATGCGTCTCGAACGTTACTTAAAAAGGGGGATTCTACAGTTTTAGCTTTGTTTGGCTTGGATCCTTCAGGCCTGACAGTGTCTTCTTTTGGGGTAGATACACCTGTAGTAAAAATTGGTGAGCGCATGTCGTTTTCGTTTATCTTGAAAAATGACGTTAATGGTACAAAACGGGTTCGATTGGAATATGCCATTTATTTTATGTTGAAAAATGGAAAGCAATCAAAGAAAGTTTTTAAGATTAGTGAAAAAGATATTGGTAAGGGATATTGTGAATGGGTTGTCCGGGCGCATAGTTTTCGATTAATTACGACTCGAACGTATTATCCTGGTGAACATAAATGTTCAGTAATTGTTAATGGGAAGGAGTCTTTAGCCTGTCCTTTTGATGTCGTTTCGGTGGAGAGATGACGACAAATGATTAAGGTGTCCCGTTATTAGGTTTCGTGCAGTTTATATTTTAAAAATATAAGGAATGACAGTATTCTTGATATTTGCTATTTGTATTAGAGTTATGTTGTTTAAACTTATTTCTTTGTTAAAAAGCGGGCAAAATGACGTTTTTTTAAGAGGTGTGAAATATCACTCTAAGGTTCAATTTGTGCCTCTTTCCGAGATATCATTTTGCGATAAGGAACATACGGTAACTAATCCTATTTTTATAAGAGCTGCCGAATCAAACACAAAGAAAGGCTGGGAATCTTTAGGAATTCCTCCAGTTGAGGTGTTTAAACACATGGATATGTATTTTCATGTTATGGGAGAGGGTCAGACACGACTTAATTCGGCGCATGCTATTAAATGTGATGGCAAGGAAATATGTATACCTATTTGGAATGTTACGGATTCAGTAATAATTTTGAAGAATGCCTTAAAATTTCGACGACCTCAGATTCGTCTGGTGATAGGACATAAAAAAAGTTGGAATATTTCAGGGTCCCCTTTGACGTCACCTCGTGTATGGGGGGATGAGGCTGAGGAGTTGTTTTGTGGTCTTTCATAGTGTTTATATTTTGGATTCGGACCGCTTACTGTTTAGTATTCTATAAATTTGAATAAAATATAATGCCGTCACTAATTACTATTTCAGAAAGAAGTTTTATGGATGACCCTAACCAAC
>JABIQV010000120.1 GCA_018699495.1 bacterium
ATAGGGCTATTTATGATGATTATATCGGATCGGCAGGCTTTCTTTCCTCTTTAACAAACACGCAATTATATCATTTATTTCGATTAGAGGCTGAAAACACTCTGTTTTTAAATGCACTTTTTTCGATGGGTCAGAAACGATTAATTTCTTTTCTTGAGAAGCCAGTCGTCCCCTTGTACGCGCCGTTATATTTGGCGGTTAACAAACATAACGTTAAATTTTTTGATCGGTTACTAAGTGAGGAAACCATAGACAAAATTGGTCCTGAAACGGTCTCTACGTTGTTGACAGATAGTGTGTGTTTTTCGGGAAATGGGAGGAACTCGTCGTGCCCGTCTATTTATGATTATTCGGTTCGGTGTAAATTTTATGATTTATTTCATTTATTGTTGCAACCTAATGTTGTGAAGCATGTTGATGTATTGGTGTTTTATGAAAATCTGAAAAATCAGGTTTGTTTACCGGCGATGATGGATGACCAACGGGATAAATTTTTTCAGGGGTTGTTTAGTAAATCGATGGTTTCTCGATATGGAATAGACCGCATTGTTGATTTATTTTTGAAGTCACCTATGATGATGGACGAGTTGTTTCGAGAGACTAATGACGGTCAATGTGTTGGGGTTAACTGTTTATTTGAATCAGGGATGATTGATTCAGTGGACACAGAAAAAATTCGGCAACTATTTTTGTAATCAGATAAAGAACGCGAGTCACGGTAAATTTTCTGAACGTGAAGCAAGGCGGACTCATGATGGTCAAGTTGATTTATAGGCCGTTTAGTTGGGTTTTATTCCCAATACGCAATCTCATTGCCGTCTGGAATTGGCAGTTCGACAAGTTTGTTTAGAGATGGATTAAAACTAAGTAGCAATTTGCTAGATATATAGAGTAAAAATTCCTTGTTAGTTGGAATAACAGCTTTTACAGGCCCTGCCTTAGGCGGATCAATAAGTGTATAAAAAGGGACAAATTTCATTTTATTATTTAATTTTTCGCCCCAAAAAACGAGTCGGTTGTCGCTTAAAATTGCGCAGTGATGCATTCCAATGGAAAATACGTCTTTGATTGTAGCTGTATCAGGAACGAGTGTGTCCTTTTCTGATAAACCGGTTCTTCCCCATGTAATTGCTTTTTTGTTGTTAAGGATGGCAACGAAAGAGAAATTATTCGCACGGATAGCCGTAACGTTTATTCCCTTTTCAAGGAGTGGTGCAACGCCTCCAGACATTTCCTGACCCCAACTAATTAGTGTGTCGTCGTTAAGGTGGGCTGTAAATGCATTATTCGTAGCGATTATAGAAAGAACATGTGTATCTTTTGGCATGTCAGGGAGCGTTCCTCCATAGTCAGGGTTTCCCCACGTGACAATGGTTTTATCGTTTAAATGAGCAACAAAGGCTCGGTCATTTTTTGTGATTGAAATGACAGTACATTCTTCCGGTATGGTTGGCGTAACGCCTCCATATAAGTCGTGTCCCCACGCATGAATTTTCCCAGACTTTAGGAGAACGACACTTGCTTGAGAATTGGAATGCCAAGAGTCTATTTGTTCATTTTCAGGGAGTGTGGTTACTGTTTTTAGATCGGATAAACTACTCCATTTTTTGATCTCATTTGTGTCTACGTGCACAAAAAATTCAACTTGATTTGGGTGTATATCTAGTACTTTTTTGTCTTTAAGCAGGTCGGGTAAACAGCCCCCCTTACGTGAATGACCCCATGGCTGAATACATCCATCCGTATAAAGGATTGCGAATGAGCTATTGGTTGAAACGATTTTTTGAATTTGTTTATGTTTTGAGATATTTGGCGTATTACCTCCTTCTATTGGCTGTCCCCAAGCATGAATGGTTCCATTTTTGGTTTCAATACAAAAGGCTGAATTTGTATTGAAAACCGATTTGATTTGATGTGCCATAATCGGTAGTGGTTTCAATAGGTTAGGAAGGACCGTATTGGTTTCGTCCAAACTGGTGGGATTATTCCATTTAAGAATCGTGTTGTTTTTCAGAACGACAAGGTGTGTGCTTGAACTGCTAAAAATAAGAGGCAGGTTGGGGGCTTGAACACTATGTTTGAAAAAATGAAGATTTGCTAATGCTAAATTTTTAGGGATCGAATAGTAATTAATTAAAAATAAACTTAATTTTGATAAATTGGATTGCATTGCAAGACTAATAGGATGTTCCTTCATCCACTTGATGATGGATTCATGGTTTGGAATATTGGCGGCTGAAATTTTATAATAAGGAGCCATTGAATAAGCGGTGCTTAAGACATTGAGCCGGCGACTTACTAATTGTAGAGCGTAAAGAGACTTGGGTGGAAGAAATTTACACATATAAGAAAAAACGTCATTGTTCATGAGTCGACTTAGGGGAGGTAGGCTCATTACAGGCGTACTTAGGATTTTTTTCATTTTTTAGTAAATTATTCATCCTTTAGTTGAATAGGTCAATTACCTATTAATCATTTAGAGGGACAGCATCGGACGGGAATGGAAAATATTTTTTGGAGCGAGACACTCGTCTTTGTTTTTAACTACAATTTCTGTATACTGACATACATGTAGGTTAGTGATAGTGTCGTTTAGATAAGGAGATTAAAGATGAGAGATTTGATTTTAAAAGAGGCCGTTAAGCAACTTAAAATAGGCGGGTATGAAAACCTTAGTTTTACCACTATTTCTGGAATTTTAGATACATCTAGAGCGAATCTTCATCATCATTTTAGCAATAAAGAGGGGCTTGCTTTGGCAGCGACTCAACTGTATATCAATAATAATATGGCACGGTTGAACGAAATATCTTTAAGACATACATGTGACTTTTTAGGGTTCGTTGTTGAAATCGAACATTTATTTATTGAATTAATTAGGGCAAGTGGGGGAAAAGGACTGTGTGTTTGCTCTCAATTAGTTCGAGAGCAGGGGCTTCCTGAAAGTCTAGTTACTTTATCCAAAGATCATTTTAATAATTTAATTTCCTTGTTTGAAAGCCAAGTTAAAGAAGCGCAACATGATGGTGTTATAAAATCGATAATTCCTCCTAGAAAGTTGGCCGTTCAGCTTTGGACTATTGTCTTAGGCATTTTACAAATGTCTCTTACTGCTAGTGACGTCGAACCTTATTTAAATGATATGAAAGGGATATTAACTAATTCTGTTTCATATTCTGCGTAGCTAATATAGGGAGGCGTTCGTTTTTTATGCTCTTATTAAAAACGTTTTCGTATGCTTATGGTTCGGTATAAATAGGTAACGTGACTATACTTTCTAGTGATTCATAAATGAGAGATACGATATTTAGTTGTTTTTTATGGATTTTTCCAT
>JABIQV010000007.1 GCA_018699495.1 bacterium
CATATTTGTTGTCTTAGAGGTCTTTGTATTACCTGGCTTTGGTCTTTTTGGAATTCTGGGATTTCTACTTATCACGGGGTCACTTTTTTTATCTTATGTTCCCGAAAATTTCTATTCATCGCCTTGGAATCTAGAAAGAATGTATGGCAGCGGGGTTATGGTTTTTGGGAGCGCCATAGTTGCCTTAGTTTCTAGCATATATTTTATTGAACACCTTTCTCAAATCCCTGTATTTAATTCGATTTTGAATAAATCAGATATTTTTACAAAAGAGGATCTTCAATCAAACAACACATCTTCGAAACGGTTGCCTAATATTGGTGATATAGGAATTTCCCTTTCGGATTTACGACCTATCGGAAATGGTAAGTTTAACGACTCTATATTTGATTGTCGTTCAGAAGTAGGTTATATTGAAAAAAATGATCAAATTCGAGTGATAAGACACTCAAGAAATGAATTGATTGTTATTAGCTGCAAATCTAAAAATTAAAATTACAGTAAGATAGTGTTAATTTTTTAAAATTTAAAGGAGATTTTTACATGAAACTATTAATGATCGGTTTAGGCGCTATTTTTGTCGTACTACTAATACTTGTTTTTAATTATTTTGGAATGTGGCTTCGTGCCAGAGTATCCGGAGTAAAATTGACCTATACAAAATTAATTGGAATGCAACTCAGAAAAGTCAAAGCATCTGTAATTGTTGACTCGATGATAATGGGAACAAAAGCAGGTGTTAATTTAAATATGGATTCCCTGGAAGCTCATTACATGGCAGGTGGAAACGTCCCTAAAGTTGTAAAGGCCCTTATTGGAGCCGAAAAAGCAAAAATTGAGTTATCATTTGAACAAGCCGCTGCTATAGATCTTGCTGGCCGAGACGTATTAGACGCGGTGAGAACCAGCGTTAATCCTAAAGTTATTGATTGCCCAAGTGCTGATTCTGGAAAAGAAGTTATAGAAGCTGTTGCAGGAGACGGGATCCAGGTTAGAGCAAAAGCAAGAGTGACTGTTCGTGCAAATTTGGAACGCCTTGTTGGAGGTGCTACTGAAGAAACGATTATTGCGAGAGTTGGAGAAGGAATTGTTTCTACTATCGGTTCAGCAGCTTCTCATAAAGAGGTCTTGGAAAGTCCTGAGCTAATTTCTTCGAACGTTTTAAATAAAGGCCTAGACTCTGGCACCGCCTTTGAGATTCTTTCTATTGATATATCTGACGTAGATGTCGGACGAAATATTGGTGCTCAACTTCAAATTGATCAAGCAGAAGCTGATAAGAATGTCGCCCAAGCAAAAGCTGAAGAGCGTCGCGCAATGGCCATTGCTGAAGAGCAAGAAATGATTGCTAAGATTCAAGAAAACAAAGCAAAAGTAGTTGAAGCCGAAGCTCAAATACCGTTGGCAATGGCTCAAGCCTTTAAAGACGGAAATTTAGGAATTATGGATTATTATAAAATGAAAAATATTGAGGCAGATTCAGGTATGAGAGATTCTATTTCTAAAATGGGTGGAAACAAAAAATAAATCGTTTTAGTTTAAATCGTTATTTAAGAATTAGGGAAAAATAATGGACGATATTGTAGAATATTTAATCGATTATGCAGAATCTATGGGTACAGGCACCTTTGTCGTTCTTTACCTAGTTTTTATATGGGTTAAGGCATTTCGAAAAAACAAAAAGAAATCCAACAATTTGAAGACCCATGAATTTTCTCAAGTTAGAACTCCAAAGACTACCTATTTGAATACATTTTTCAAAGCCGGCATGCCTCATGTTAATAAGTTAACGAAAAATTTACAGTCTACGGATCAGCCCGAACCATCTAACGATTCACCTCCCGGTATCTCCCACAAGGTGACCTCCTCTTCTAACAAAGAAGAAAAGGACTCGTTACAGTCGATAAAACCTACATCTACGTCCCCCGTAAAAGAGATTGTTTCTTCCACCCACTTATCTTTAGATTCAGTTGGTACTGACGTTTTATCTTGGGTCATCGGGCATGAAATTTTATCGAGACCTGTATCAGAACAATGATTACTTAATTCGTTCCGTCCGCACTCCTTTTTTTCGTTATCCACCTAACATTCAAAAAGAAGTTGTCAAAAAAATGATTGCACCTACCCTACACATATTAAGAAATCCCAAGCAATTCGAAAAGAAGAAAGTTGACTATACTAACTTAGATATTAAAGAATTCGTCATTCGCTGTGTTTATATTTTTTAGCGCAAACTACCGAAAATAGACACCTTGTGACACAGTATGTCGTTAAGCTAATAGAATATGAACGCTGGGGTTTATTTAGAAATCATTATCCAAAAATTTAGATAGGATAAATGGTGATCCGGGTGAGGGTCGAACTCACGACCACCTGATTAAAAGTCAGGTGCTCTACCAACTGAGCTACCGGATCCCATAAAAAAAATTAGCAATTACGAATAACAGCAATTTCCTAAGCACGTAATACTATCAAACCTATATCCTAAAAACAAGAACCTTTCTGACTATTTCTTTTATCATTTCCACACATCCCTCTTTGTTTCTAAAGTAGTCGTTGATTTAGGGTTTACCCACGTCCATTCCATTGAATTATTAAATTAAGAAATGAAAATAAAAAAACGTTATGTAACTTTTTATTGAAAAGTACCATATGTGTCTTTAAAATGAATCTTTAAGTTGATAAAAGGAGTTAAAAAATATGAAAAAGAATACCGGATTTACGTCCATTGAACTTATCGTAGTAATTGTAATTTTAGGTATTATTGGGGTAGTTGCTATTCCAAAATACTATGATATGTCTACTACTTCAAAAGAAAATGAATTAAAAGGTCAATTAGGAACCATTCGAAGCGTGTTGTCTCTTTATTATAGTAACCAAGCACTTACCGCTGGAACAGCTTCTTATCCAGCAACTCTAACTGGGTCTTTATTTACTGAAGGCGAGGTTCCTGAGGAACCTTATAATTCGAGCACTATTGTTAAAGCTTCCGCATCGTCTCCGATAATTATTGGAGATTTTGACGATGACGGTGGATGGATTTATGATGCGGTATTAGGCGATGTCAGGGCTGACATTGCAGGCAAACACTCTCTATAAAAACAACCTACGAAACGACAATCATACTAAATGAGCGCATTACAGCGCTCGTTAGTTGAGGAATAATCTAGTCGCCATTTATAGTCAACTATAAAAAATTGACATATCTTGCCTGAACTTGATACCATTTCCTCAAAATTTATATAATTTAACATGGTTTGATGGAAGGACTTTTTTTATGGTTACTCGAGTTGCAATTAACGGATTTGGACGTATAGGACGAAATGTATTTAAGGTAATAGAAAGCAGAGACGATATTGAGGTTGTCGCTATTAATGATTTAACGTCACCCTCCATACTGGCTCACTTATTGAAATATGATTCTGTTCATGGTCGATTCCAAGGAACAATTTCATCTGACGAGACGTCAATTACTGTAAACGACAAAAAAATAGACGTATCCTCCATTCGGTCACCTATAGACCTACCATGGGCATCCTTAAATGTTGATGTTGTAATTGAATCAACTGGGATTTTTACATCCGCAACTAGTGCAAAGGGTGGCTATAACGACCACCTTACAGCTGGTGCAAAAAAAGTGATTTTGACGGTTCCTGCAAAAGACGAAATTAAAACAGTTGTGTTAGGTGTGAATACTGACGAAATATCTGAGGATATAAACGTTTATTCAAATGCGTCTTGTACAACAAACTGCTTAGCACCAATCGCAAAAATTCTTAATGATAACTTCAAAATTAAAAAAGGTTATATGACAACCGTTCACTCTTATACGAGTGACCAACGGATTCTTGATTTTCCTCATCAAGACTTAAGGCGTGCTCGCTCAGCTGCAATGTCAATCATTCCTACAAGTACTGGCGCTGCGAAAGCTGTATCTCTTGTTATCCCTGACCTAAAAGGGAAACTTGATGGGATAGCAATGCGTGTCCCTACTCCTGATGGATCTGTCGTTGACCTAGTCTGTGAAGTTGAAATAGAAACGACCAAAGACGAAGTGAATGCCTTAATTAAAAAAGCCGCTAGTGGGTCAATGAAAGGAATCGTAGAGTATGTGGACGAGCCTATCGTGTCTTGCGATGTTATTGGGAATCCACATTCATCAGTCTTCGATTCGTTATTGACGATGGTTGATGGGAAAATGGTTAAAATTATTTCATGGTATGACAACGAAATTGGCTATTCTAGCCGAGTTGTTGACCTTGTATCTAAAATTAGCCCATCAAAGGTTACTGGATAGGAATGCCCACTCTGTTGAAGGAAAAACCTGTTCAACTTAATGCTACTAGAACATCCATTGCGGATGTTCCTGTTTCAACATTTAAAGGCAAGCGTGTTCTTATACGTGTTGACTATAACGTACCCATAATTGATGGAAAAATAATCGATGACGAGCGTATAGTTAAAAGTTTGCCGACACTTCGTTTTCTACTTAATGCGGAAGCAAAAATTATTATTGTGTCTCATTTAGGCCGCCCTAAATTTGAAGACCCGGAATTGTCATTACGTCTAATTTCAAAAAAGTTAACCCATTTATTGGACATGCCAATTCAATTTGTAACAGAGTCTATTATCGACTCTACCGTTGCCCAGGAACGATCAAAAAGCATCTCCAATGGAGAAATTCTGCTTTTAGAGAACCTCAGATATTACAACGAAGAAACTAAAAACGATGATAAATTAGCGATATCTCTTTCTAAATTGTGTGATTATTTTGTTCAGGATGCGTTTGGTTGTGTGCATAGAGCTCATTCATCAACAAGTGGTATTACAAAATATGTCCCTAGCTTTTCTGGATTACTTGTCGACAAAGAACTATCTGTTCTCGGTGGATTAATGGAAACGGCAGAAAAACCCTTCATTAGTATTATCGGTGGTTCAAAAGTGTCATCTAAAATCCAGATATTAGATAAATTATTAACGAAAGTTGATACGCTTATAATTGGTGGAGGAATGAGCTTTACGTTTCTGAAAGCATTGGGCTATTCAATTGGGTTATCTGTCTATGAAGAAACCTATTTAGATAAAGCTCTTGAATTAATAAAGTATGCCAAAGCAAATAATAAAAAGATCATTCTTCCTGTTGATGTCGTCGTTGCGGATAAATTTTCGAATGATGCCACTAAAAAAACGGTAAAAATAGATTCTATTCCTGACAATATGATGGGACTAGATATTGGGGAAATATCGACATCGATGATGGCAAACGAAATTAAAAATGCAAAAACAGTTCTTTGGAATGGCCCTATGGGAGTCTATGAGTTTTCAGAGTTTGCTAATGGAACAAATGGCATTGCCCATGCAATGGCCGAATGCCAAGGCCAAACTGTCATTGGCGGTGGAGATGTTGTATCTGCATGTAAACAGTCTGGTTATATTGATAAAATAAATTATTGTTCTACGGGTGGAGGCGCTTCTCTCGAGTTTATGCAGGGTAAATCTTTACCAGGAATCGAAGCATTATCTCAATCAAGCTAAAATCTTGTCCGTATGCTTGAATATTTCTTTTGTGGCAGACTTACGTTCAATAATAATTTATTGCATGTTGAATTCTTGGAGATTCGTTGACGGTGTCTTTCGAATAAACTAGGCAATAACAAGTACCCGAGGGCAGCTCCAATAAAGATACTATTACTTTAAATTTTGCCTATTTTTTGCTTTAATTAATAAGATATATATGACAACATTTGATCACGATAATTTAAAACAATCATTAGATAACCTTTCTGATAAACGAGATGTTCTTTCAGAGTCTGCGATTCGTGCAAAAAAAGATTTTGACCTCTACAAAGAAATTGAGTCGAAAAAACAGATTCAAACAGTCGGTTATCGTGATGATTTCACAGATAGTGTTCGCATCCTTTCAAGCATTTTTGAACAATCTAAATTCGACGAAATGGCGATATTTATTTCTAACCCTAGTCGAGTCTTGGGTTTAAACCTTTTTATCGGAATCATTAGAGGCATTGGATTTGCCTTAGGTATTTTAATGATAAGCCTTCTTCTTCTTTATTTATATAAGTCAGCATACCCTGACCATACCTTTTTTCACTTTATTGAAAAGCTGACCCAGTTCATGCAAGCCTAATGTTTGGTCCTTTATACTCAGTTGCTATTTTTTTCTTAGTTCTTTCCGACCAAGTCTCTAAATTTATTGCAGAGACCACGCTGTCTACCGTTGCATTAAAACCTATCCTTCCTTTCATCAATTTTATTCTCGTTCATAATTATGGAGCTGCCTATGGTATTTTTCAAAACCAAAAAATATTTTTAATAAGTGTAAGTTCGTTAGTGATATGTTTTTGCTTTTATTTTAGATACGCGCTTGCACCATCTAAATTATCAAAGATTGGACTTTCTTTTTTAATTTCTGGAGCAATTGGAAATTTAATTGATCGATGTGTTTACGGATATGTCATCGATTTCATTCATACTCCTTTGGTTCCAGTCTTTAATTTTGCAGACTCATTTATTGATATCGGAATTGTCTTCTTATTAATCGATCTATTTTATTCAAAGGAAAAACTAAATGACTGATATCGACCCCTCAACTTTTAAGTTAGACCTTTTACATGAGGATCCCTCTATTATTGTTTTAAATAAGCCAGTTAACCTTAACGTTCATAAAGGTAATAATGAAAATGAAATAACTCTAGTAGATATCCTAAAAGCAAAAAAGTTCAACCTTTCTAATAGCGAAAGTGAACGGGCGGGAATTGTTCATCGTCTAGATAAATTAACAGAAGGTTTGATGGTCATTGCAAAAACAGACTCTTCTCAAGAACACTTAGTGAATCAATTCAAAAGCAAAGACATTTATAAAAAATATTTTGCTATGGTTTACGGGAATGTTTTAAATGACGAATTTGAAATTAATAAAGGAATTAAACGACATCCTTCAAAACGGCATCGAATGATCTGTCATACAAGTGGTAAACCATCCACATCCATCGTCTCCGTTTTAAAGCGATTTAATTCTAAAACATTCATCTCTGTACGTCCTATTACGGGGCGAACTCATCAAATTCGTGTTCATTTAGAAGCAAATCACCACCCAATTATTGGAGACCCTGTCTATTTTAAAAATAAGCCAGGAAAAGGACAGCTTCTTCAATCCTATTATTTATCATTTATTCATCCTACAAAAGGAAATCGTCTAACATTTATCGTGCCTTTATCTAAGAGATTTTAAATATGATTGTCCTTTTTGTGACCTGCTACCACTCAATATGTTAAAAAAAATACGGATATTTAGTTTATCCCTCTTATTCTTCGCATCCCCTACTTTAGCCAACGTTAATTTTGAATTTGACGTGCTGGATAAAAGCCCGAAAATTGGTGAAACACTAAAAATTGATATCCACTGTAATCGTAGAATTATTAATCCTTCCGCTACCTTTGCGGGACGTTCTTGGACTGTTACTTATCTGAAAAAAAAAGGGTTCATGTACCATTATGTTTTATATGCAGGTATTTCTCGATACCTTCAACCGAAAACTTATAAATGTGTTATAACCCTACCTCTCAAGCACAGCTCATTTACAAAAACAGTCACCTTTGATATCAAAGAAAGCCAATTTCCGTATGGAACCGTGTCTCTACCGAAAACAAAAACGGATCTAGCTAACAATAAAAACCAATTATCGATAGAATCAAAACTCATATCCAAAAAATTTAACTCAAAAACACAGCCAGGAACTAACTACAAATTCAAAACAACGTTTATGCTTCCTGCAAAAGGAAATTTTTCGTCAACATTTGGAAAATACAGAAAATATAAAGGAACAAATAAATTGTCATCGAAACATAGTGGCCTGGATATCGCAAATATTACCGGCACAAAAATCGTAGCCTCCAATGATGGAACGGTTATACTTAGCGAACCTTTGAAAAGCCACGGGATGTCGATTATGATAGACCATGGCTTCGGAATTAAAACCATATATAATCATATGAGCAAGTTACTCGTTAAAACTGGAGACATTGTCAAACGGGGCCAACTCATTGGAAAAATGGGAACAACAGGGATTTCTACAGGTCCTCATCTTCATTGGGGAATCGGCGTTCAAAACGTTCGCGTTGATCCGTTACACTGGGTAAACACAAACGGACTCTATAATGAGTTAACAAATTAATTTATGAACACATCATCCATTATCATTGAGTCGCCACATATTATTCACGGCAAAAAATGGGAAACTATAAATGGGGCAATCACCGTTGGTGAAAATATTCTCAAGACTCTTTTAACATCTGTCCCAAACACAACAGTGATTACAGATAGTACCAAATCTGAACTAACACATTACTTTAATAACAACGATATACCCTATTCTAACTATATGTCACACTCAGACCTTGAAAACAAATTCAATTCTACACCCTCCCACCCTATCGACTTTCCTCACCTCATTTATAATATATCCGTTCCCTTTCCTAGCTATTCTCTTTCTTTGCGAAACATATCAAAAAGTCCAGTCCCTTATATAGGTCAAATTCATAGTCTATCCAGTCTAAACACATTAACAATTCTCAGACATTTCGCTTTTAACACAACTATCGGAGATGGGCTTATTGTTCCTTCAGAGTCGTCGAAACGTATATGCCAAGCCTGGATAGAAGACTGGACTCAAAAACCGTGTCATCTTTCCATTCGTACCGTCCCTTTCGGTGTAGATACATCTAAATTCAAACCAGTATCTTCAAATTTAGCCCTAAAAAAAAGGTTTAATCTTCCAGCAGACAAAACGGTCGTTCTATCACTTGCACGATTAAACCCAAAAACAAAAACTGATATTTTTGTTACGATTCAGAATTTTTCTCACCTGTTAGACACACAGTCTGGCGCCTATTTATGGATAGTTGGAGAATCTACGAATAAAGATTATCTAAAATTTTTAACCGATTATATTAAAGATAAACATCTTGAAGATTCTATAAGAATTGATACATCTGTTGATCATAATGCTATCGAAACATATATGCAGGCCGCCGATATTTTTCTTTCGATGTCTGACCATTTTTCTGAAAACTTTGGAGTCGCTCCAATTGAAGGGATGTCATGTGGATTGCCTGTCATTCTCACTGATATAGCAGGGCAATCTGCGCATATTCAACATGGAATACAAGGATATTTAATTCCAACAATAGGAACCACCTCCACCACCGAACTTGATACATTGTTTAATGTCTACACTAGTGCAGACTTTGGTGACGCTATGATTCAATCGATTGCCTATGACAATAACGTCTTTCGAGAAAAATTAAATCAACTAATTGAATCCCCCTCATTACGAACTAAAATGGGGGTAGCCGCTAGAAAAAATGTCCTGTCAAAATTTTCCAATCAAACGATGGCTCAGAACTATCAGCAAGCATTTAATTTATTCATTAAAAATGCGCCCCCTAAAAATGAATGGACGTTTCCAACCGTACCCTTTCATGCCGTCGCTTCTAAATATAGTCAGTCCACAACATCTAAATTAGATTCATCTACGATTCTTACACTGTCATCTTATGGACAAAAAATCATGCAAAACCACGAGTCATTTTATGGATTAGAAACACATCTAAACAACTTCCCTTTAGCCCCATCTATTTTTAATAGCTTAGTTGCGTCATCATTGTCTAAAAAGGAACTCGAAAAATCATTAAACTTAGAGCCGTCTTATAAAATTGATGCAACGATTATGTATCTCATCAAACATAATGTTATTAATTGTATTACTTCTTAAGAAAATTTACTGAACGATTTTACTAAATAAGGAAGCCGAAAAACGTTATTAATAAGGCAAACTAGCGTCAAGTCTATTCGTTTTTTGATCGTTGTTCTGTAACAATGTAAGAGCGTCCCATGTTCCCCCAACCAATGACGCTTTCAAAGTAGGTGCCATTGAAAAGAAAAATATTTTCGTGCCAACTTTGAATGTTTCATTTTCGATATTCAATGCACACATAACCGTTGGATCGTCAGTTAGAGCATGGGCTATTTTAGCAATCTGATCTTTGTCCAATTGTACGATGGGTATTCCCAAAGATTTGCAATTGCCAGAAAAAATTTCAGAAAAGGATATGCCAATCACCGCTTTAATTCCATATCGTTTGATTGCTTGAGCAGCATGTTCTCTACTCGATCCGCATCCGAAATTTTCTTGCACAACTAGAAACTTCCCGCCTTTAAATTTTGAATCATTTAACGGATGCGCTTTTGCTTTTCCATCTTCATCGAATCGAGCATCATAAAACAAATAATCACCCATATTTTTAAAGGTTATTTCTTTCAAGAATCTAGCAGGAACAACTTGGTCGGTATCAATATCATTTCCTTCTAGCGGAATACCTCGACCTTCTATTGTAAGAATTTTATTTTCAGTAAGACTCACGAATATCTGCCACCTTTCCTTCAATAGCTGAAGCAGCAACACTGGCTGGACTCATCAACAACGTTCGTCCTGTCGGACTCCCTTGCCTACCCATAAAATTTCTATTGCTTGTCGATACACATCGTTGTGTCCCTTTTAATCGATCCGGATTCATTGCTAAACACATCGAACACCCAGCGAACCGCCATTCCGCGCCAGCCTCTGTAAATATTTTATCTAATCCCTCTTTTTGCGCTTGAGACCGAACCGATTGAGATCCAGGAACAACGAGCGTTTTTACGTTCACTTTTTTACCCTTCAAAACTTTAGCCGCTTCTCTTAAATCTGAAATTCTCGAGTTTGTACAGGAGCCTATAAATGCGACATCAATTGGAAGACCCTTAATAAACTGACCTTCTTTAACATCCATGTACGCTAAGGCTTTTGATAGAACAGGCCTGTCATCTTCAGAAAAAGACTCTAAACTCGGTATTTTCCCCGAAACCCCAATCGATTGGGCTGGCGTAGTTCCCCACGTAACCATCGGTTCCAATTTAGACCCATCTATATTAACGACATCATCATATTCCGCGTCATTATCTGAAGCGATTGATTTCCAATAGTCAACGGCCTTATCAAACGCCTCTCCTTTCGGAGCAAATTCTCTTCCTTTTAAATAATCATAAGTAACATCATCTGGATTGATATACCCAATTCGAGCGCCACCTTCTATACTCATATTACAAATCGTCATGCGTTCTTCCATAGACAATCGATGAATAACTTCACCATTAAATTCATAGGCGTACCCAATGCCGCCATTAACACCAAGCACTTGTATAATTGCTAATATAATATCTTTAGCGTAAACGCCTTTTGGTATGTCCCCAGTAACATTAATTTTCCGAACCTTTAACCGATTTAAGGCCAATGACTGCGTTTCTAACACATGCCGCACCTCTGTGGTTCCAATCCCAAATGCAAGTGCACCAAAGGCTCCATGCGTACTTGTATGGCTATCTCCACAAACGATGGTCATCCCTGGTCTCGTAAGTCCTAATTCTGGGCCAACAACATGTACGATGCCTTGTTTTCCTGATTTAAAATCAAAATATTTAATCCCATACTTTTTTACATTATTTTCAAGTGCCTGCATCATCGATTCCGCTTTACTATCTGCAAAAGGACGTTCCTGGGCTTGAGTAGGAATGATGTGGTCTGTAGTCGCAAATGTTCGATGTGGAAATTTTACGGTAGCTCCAGTTTCCTCCATCATCGAGAATGCCTGAGGAGTCGTAACTTCATGTATTAAATGTAATCCGATAAAAAGATGGTCCTGCCCCGTAGGTAGTGTATCTACTTTATGTTTGTCCCAGACCTTGTCGTATAGTGTATTTTTTGACATAGTTTTCTCAGTAATTTTTGAAATAGTTTACCTACTATTAGATAAAAACTCTAGTATAACAATAAAATTGGGAGAAAAAAAAATGGCAATTGCTGAAGGACGTGTTTTTAATTTCGAAGATGAAAAAGCAATTCGAACCGATTTTTTAGAGACATTTGATTACAACGGACATCCCCAATTTATAGAATACAAAACCAATGAATTTTCGTGTGTTTGCCCTTTTTCTGGGTTGCCCGACTTTGGTACATTAATTATTCATTACATCCCATCGTCCAAGATTGTAGAACTAAAATCACTAAAATATTACATTATTTCTTACCGAAACGTAGGTTTATATCAAGAAGCTGTCACTAACAAATTATTTGAAGACCTCAAACAGTTACTTGCATCTACCTATTTGAAAATTACAACGATCTACAATACTCGTGGAGGAATAGATGCAACCTGTACTCTGGAACATGGAAAAAAGTAACTCATCAATTCATGGAACCTGCGCCAGAATATATATCTGACATTCGATGGAAAACCTTATTAACCGCTTGATGTAAATTCCGATCCTTGCCAAACGATTCGTCTTCAAAATGCTTGAATCTTTTTTCAATTCTCCCTTTTATAGAGGTAGTTGTTGCTGTTTTTAACAGAGGAATTATAAACGATTCTTCCTCGTTTATATGTTTTTTTTCTAGTTCAATGAATTCCTTTGAGACCTTTATTAATTTATCTGTATCTACAGGACCCTCTTTCCTACTAACAATTAGTTTTATGGACTTTAATATATCGTGAATGTGCAGACCTTCTTTTTTGAAGGCGTTAAGTTTTTCTTTTTCCGATTGTGAGCATACTTTTTCAAGTTCTGGACACAATTCCTGAACTTCTTTTGCGTTATGGTAATGATCGACGAAAGAACAAATAACTCGAACTGTTTTTCGGATTTCACACAAAATTAGTTCACTGTCTTTATCTAATTTAGAACATAGCCCATTTAATGCCGAAAGCATGTGCTTAATACTAACTATTTCAGTCTTAAGGTGGTCTGATGGTTTCAAAGAAAGTCCCCGTGGCCTCAAACATAAGTCCGTTAAAACAGACTCATTCGTTCAACAAAATACTAAAATTTATCTGACGCCTACACTTACTGTTCCCTTAACCGAGAAAAACTAAACGTTCTCCGAGGAGGCACATGTGCTTACTACGGATATTTTACTTTAAAGTACCCACCCAATCGGCCAGACGTTGCAATCCATTTTCGATATCTCTCATTGATGTTGCATAAGAGAATCGAATACAGGTATCTTCTCCAAACCCAATTCCAGGAACACATGCAACCAGAGCCTCTTGAAGCAATGCACTGCAAAAATCTTTTGAAGACTTAATTTTAATTCCTGTTTTAGATGTCATTCCGAAACAACCTGATACATTAGGAAATGCGTAAAACGCGCCTTTTGGCTCAACACAAGAAATTCCGTCTATATTATTCAGTAACTCAACCATTTTTAAGCGTCGCTCATCAAATGACACTTTCATGCGTTCGATATCTTTTTCACCGTGTTTAAGCGCCTCTATACTCGCCCATTGAGAAGGGGTTGTCGGATTTGACGTCGAATGGCTTTGAATTTTGCTCATCCCTTTTGCCACGTTTAC
>JABIQV010000121.1 GCA_018699495.1 bacterium
GCCTTTATCGATGCTTTACTGGCTTGCGGAATGGCATTAAATTGAGCAGCTGTAATCGTAGAATAGGATAAATCCAGAGTCGTTAACCCCGTAAAGTCACTAAAATCAAAACCGGTACAATCTACTCTAAATAAATTAAGCTCCTTTATCGATGCTTTACTGGCTTGCGGAATGGCATTAAATTCAGCAGCTGTAATAGTAGCCCTGGATAAATCCAGAGTCGTTAAATCAAAATTAAAACCATTAGAACGTTCAGTCGCTTTACTTTGTAAGATTTGAAGCAACTGCATATCACATTTTATTTGTTCTCCTAGCTTTATTGTTTCTAACTTTGGAAGCATACTAGTGACAAAAGTAGTGACACACAGTGTAGATTAACTTATTAAATATAATATAGAAGATATTGCTGAAGAATTGATTAGAAAAACATAGTTAATGGGCATAAAAAGTACATAGTACATAGTTCACAATGAACCATGAACTATGTTAGAATAAAAACATGAAAACATCAGACAAAATACTCGACTATATTAAATTAAAAAAACAAGTATCTCCTAAAGAGTTAGTAGATTACTTGGAGATTTCTCAACGTGCAGTTTTCAAACAATTGAAAAAACTCTTTGAATCAAGCGAGCTATTAAAAATAGGACGTCCGCCAAAGGTTTTTTACACACTTCCACAAAAAAAAGTCGTCCTATCTAAACCTAACATTCCGACTGAATTAAGCGACTTTATTGCCGAAAATTTTTATTATATTTCTCCCCTTGGCGAAGAAAAAATAGGTGTGTCCGGGTTTGATTATTGGTGCCAACGACAAAATTTGCCGATTGAAAAAACGGCGGTTGAATATATGACTACCTTGAAAAGGTATCATAACCATAAAAAAGAGGGTCTCATTCATGCATTAAGCAAAATGGAAACCACGTTTCCGTCAATCTATTTAGAGGACCTTATTTATCTTGATTTTTATGCTATTGAACGATTTGGAAAAACCAAACTAGGGCAACAATTATTATTGGCAAAACAAAGTCAGTCTCGCCCATTTATTAGAGCCCTTATTAATGAGATAAGAGGCAAATTAGAAAAAATAATAAAAGATTTTAAAATCGATTGTATAGGGTTCATTCCTCCAACAGTAAAACGAGAAATTCAAATAATGGATGAATTGAAAAAAGAGCTTCATTTCAACTTGCCGTTATTAAAAATAACAAAAATAAAGACACCTATAATTGTTCCTCAAAAAACATTAAACAAGTTAAATGACCGAATTGAGAATGCCAAACGAACAATTATTGTTGAAGATAGACGAAAGTATAAGTCTATTTTGTTAATTGATGATGCAGTAGGATCGGGAGCGACACTACAAGAGACATCGAAACAAATAAAAGAAAATAAAAATTGCAAAACACTTATAGGCCTTTCAATTACTGGAAGCTTTAAAGGCTTTGAGGTAATTAGTGAAGTCTAAATGAAAATTAAAAAAAGGAGAGAAAAATGTCTCAAGCGAAAAACAAAGAGCACTTTACAAAATATATAATAATACGTAAACAGCACTTTGCAAAATATATAATATAATGTAATATTAAGATTGTGAAAAATAGAAACATATATAAAGAAATCGTATCTTATCTAGCTACTTCAGACATAATTGTAATACATGGTTCTAGGCAAGTAGGAAAAACTACTCTTCTAAAGCTAATAGAAGAGTTTATTTTAAATAAAAATAACTCAAAAAGAGTAATCTATATGGATCTAGAAGATTCGGCATTGTTGAATTTGTGTAATAAAGGGCCAGAGGCTGTTCTCGATTACATTTATGCTAAACATTCAATAAAAGATCATTTCTATCTTATGATTGATGAGATTCAATACCTGGAAGAGCCATCTTCATTTTTAAAGATTATACATGACCACTATAAAGAAAAGGTTAAATGCTTGGTATCGGGATCTTCTAGTTTTGATATTAAATCAAAGTTCAAGGATAGCCTTGTCGGAAGAACCGTTAGCTTTGAGCTATTTCCTTTAGATTTTAAAGAGTATTTAGATTTTAATAATCAAACCTATAATTTGGTAGGGGTAAGTTCAGATCTTGTTCATGATGAACTTAAACACCATTTCAAAGAGTATGTGCGATATGGAGGTTATCCCAAAATTGTTTTAGAAAAAGAAATTAGTAAAAAAGAAGTATTTCTTAAACAGATAATTTCAACCTATGTTAAGAAGGATCTTGTTGATATAGGCAAAATTAGTAAATTACAAAAATATAATCATTTACTGGAGCTTTTGGCTTCTCAAATGACAGACCAATTAAATACGGTAGAAGTGTCTAATACACTAGATATAGCACGACAAACAGTAGGTCATTATATTGATGTGATGCATCAGACATATGTAATAAATCTTTTATTTCCTTATTCAAAAAATATTAGAACTGAGCTTAGCAAGATGCCAAAAGTATTTTGGGAGGATACGGGGTTAAGTACCTTAATTAAGTACTCCCAATTTATAAATAAAATTGATGGGCGAATGTTTGAGAATTCAATTTATACTGAACTAAGAAAAACTAGATCAATAGATAAAATTAATTATTGGAGAACTACTAATAAACAAGAAATTGATTTTATCATTCACTCCAAAGGAAAGATTATTCCATTGGAAGTTAAACTCTCTTATAGTGGACAATCACTATCCTCATTAGACTATTATTTGGATCAATATAAACTTAAAAAAGGATATGTAATAACTCTTGAAAAGAATGCGAAGTCAAAATCTAGTCGAGTAGAAATAATTTATCCTTGGGAGGTCCCGATCCAGTAAAAATGGGGTTCGCTTTCTAATAACTTATAAAATAGCGGGTCTTATACATTGCAAATAGCGGGAGATAAACATTTCAAATAGCGGGGTTATTAATTATCTGATGTCGAGTTTACGAGATCATCATCCCTTTTAATCTAGTTACCACTAGATTAAAACAAGGCAAACAAACGTCGTTTGTGCGGACAACGTAAGACAATCGTCTTACGTTGTCCTGTCTTGCTATCCCCATTCCTCTCTCTCCCGTTGTCCTTTCCTTCATTCGAAATAGCACCATCTCACACACAACCCCACATAAAATTAATTAATTAAAACCCCTTAATTCCAGTTCGGATTATTTATTAAATTTAGTAAAATTAGTTCACCCAATAGGCTGCTTTCTAAGAAAAAATAACTGTTAGTGTCTATCTCTATGTTTACGACTATCGGTTTAAGGGTCAATGAATGACTAACGATATCACACCAGTTTTTAAAGACTATGAAATAGTTTTGAAAACGAATCGATAACTAGATAGGATGGATATAATGAAAAAAACTGTAAGTCTTCCCCAACAGGGTAGTTGTGCACTATCTGGTGAAAAACCACCCTATATTCCCCAATTAATACGTATAGAAAAAGTGCCTGCCAGCTTAATTCAAGATAGTTCCTCTTTACAGACAAAGCTAATCAGTGTTTTTAATCTTACGGAAGACATAGCTGACATTGTTAATGTCCATCTAGATAAAATAACTGGCTATACCTCAGAACAACAAAACACTATATATAGCTTATACGATACTATTTGCAGCCGAGAGTTAGAATCACATGCAAAAACAGAACTTTTAGAGATAATGAAATCACTAACATGTTTTATCGGCCTTAAAAATCCATTAATGCTATTTGCCGGCTATATTACATATCCAACCCAAACAACGGCTCCTTTTGAACGGTGGTTAAATAAACAAGTCGTAAATTATATAAATACAGTCGCAACAAAAATAGTAGCAGATATTAACGCGCATGTATTTTTTAATGCACCAGATCCTCAAAGTACTCATCAACAAGAACCTGTTTTTCGATATTTAGACCAAACCTATAATTTGTATCAAGGATCCTATCCAGCCGATATTCATAATTCCTTAACGCCATCAGCAACCACTTTTATCAAAGAGAGTATCAAACGATTGAATGACGCGTCATCAACGGGCGGTATCTTAACGTTAGATACGTGGGTAACAGAAATTATGGAACAACTAACATATTCTAATGCAACTTTGTGTTGCGCAGATTATATTTTTCAATTAGGTCAGGAAAAAGATATTAATCCCGCGTTGAAAAAAATATTGGATGACTTAACTGACCAAATTTTAGAAATGACAATTGAAGAAAATCCTTATATATATGAAGAAGAAGATAAATATAAACCAACACCAGAATTACTTAAATTGTTATTAAAAAATAGATTATTAGAAGGTACCCTAAACTCTAGTACTGCAGAAGATAATTCTAGCGCTAATGAGCCCCAACGACCAAATCCATTTTGTTTAAGAAATGGAATAACAGAAACGTTTATTCATGCCGCACATGGTACAAAAGTTGAAATTAAAGATGCGATTCAAACTGATATTAGTGGATGGGATGCACAAGAAAAAGAGCTATTCTTACATATTGTTATTAGCCGATTTAAAGACGATATAGCATTTTTAAAGGAACTGGATACTCAGTCAAAGCGGGCGTTTGATGGTTCGGGTATCTATGGACACACCCCTGTTTTTATTGCTGCACAAAATGGTCATACTGAGGTACTAAAGGTTTTATTTACTCTTGGAGCTGATGTGAATACGCCAAATAATACTGGATGGACTCCTGTTCTTGCTGCTGCAGAAAATGGTCATACTGAGGCACTAAAGGTTTTAGTTGCTCATGGAGCTGATGTGACTACGCCAAATAATACTGGATGGACTCCTGTTCTTGCTGCTGCAGAAAATGGTCATACTGAGGCACTAAAGGTTTTAGTTGCTCTTGGAGCTGATGTGAATACTCCACCTAATACTGGATGGACTCCTGTTCTTGCTGCTGCAGAAAATGGTCATACTGAGGCACTAACCGTTTTAGTTGAGGGTGGAGCTGATGTGACTACGCCAAATAATAATGGAGTAACCCCTGTTTTTATTGCTGCACAAAATGGTCAACTTGAGGCACTAACCGTTTTAGTTGCTCATGGAGCTGATATGAATACGAAAAGCAGTGATGGATTGAGCCTTCTTGATACTGCTACACATCATGGTCATGCTGATACAGTTAGAGTGTTAAAAGAGCTTGGGGCACAAAAAAAATCATCAGGCTGCGTTATATCTTAAGTTCTCAAACCTCAAAAACTAAACATCCCCCCATTAGAAAAACACCCTGATAGTCTAATGGTGTGAAAACCCTGTTTTCCATAGCTTTCCATGGCCTGTCATTTCCATGATGGTCGTTCACTCACCCACTTAATAAATATTAACGTTTCCCCAAACCCCACATAAAATTAATTAATTAAACCCCTTAATTCCAGTTCGGATTATTGATTAAATATAATGAAATTAGTTCACCCAATCGTCTGCTTTCTAAGAAAAAATAAATGTCCCTTCCACTATCTAAGTGGCGAATTTTGACTAGAAATTCTTCGTACATAACTATTGAAAATTCAGATTTCGAGGGATTCTATTTCGGTCGACAAATAATTACTAGCGGTTCCTTTTGGCGGAGATATGCAACTCTTCCAAAAATAATCAATCGCTTAAAGAAATTTTATAATTATTATTAAAAAATTTTAATTAATTAAAGATAATTCCTAATCCTTTTATTATAAAAAAACCTTATAATGCACCTTAAAAACATTGGATAATTTTTTTGCTAGCTGCTTTCCAATTGCTCGCGTTCCTTTTTCCATGGCAGATATATTTGCTTGTTTTAAACCAATTTTTTCAGCTAATTCTTTTTGAGTAAGCTCATCTCGTAGTCGTAGTTGTCTAAGAAAAAAGCCACTCTCTTTATACTTTTGGTCTCCAGGAATAGAGGCCAATGTCTCTTGAATGATTTGTTCTGCAGAAAGAGACTCATCTTGAGCTTGATAAAGAGTTAAAATGTTATGAAATTTTTCTTTTGAAACATTTTCAATAACATAAGACTCCCCCTCATAATTGAAGGTTAAATTTGAAAAAATTTGTTCTTTAGTACGGGGCTTTTTCGTGTGTTCCGACATAGGTCACCTCCATTAATTTTATAGTTTTATTTCGAACTTCCCAAACGACAACATAACTAGGTTTCCCTTTTTTAATATGACAATGATAGGTATCCGTTAACCCCTTTAATTTTCCAAAGTTCTTCCATTTAACAATTGGTCCACTATGGATCAAATCTTTAAGTAAAATTGAAAATTGAAATTGAATTTCACTTGGCAGCAAACGAAATTTTTTACTGCACTTTTTTGTAATATTAACGGTCCAATCCATATCATATTAAATGATACCATTTTTTGATATATATACCAATATTTGATATATACCCTTTTTAGGAACTATTTAAACTACATTATATTGAGTTTCCGATGTCGAGTTTACGAGATCATCGCCTCTTTTAACCTAGTTTGGACTAGGTTAAAACAAGACAAACAAACGTCGTTTGTGCGGAAAAAGTATACGAAAGTATACTTTTTCCTGTCTTGCTATCCCCATTCCTCTCTCTCCCGTTGTCCTTTCCTTCATTCGAAATAGCACCATCTCACACACATAACCCCACATAAAATTAATTAATTAAAACCCCTTAATTCCATTTCGGATTATTTATTAAATATAATGAAATTAGTTCAC
>JABIQV010000122.1 GCA_018699495.1 bacterium
AAAGAAGCAATTGACAAAGCTGAAGACAGACAAAAATTTAAAGAAGCAATGAGTAAGATCAATCTTGCATCAGCTCGTTCTGTTATAGCTCATAGCTTAGAAGAGGCAGTTCAAGTTCAACCAAGTATCGGCTACCCTGCAATTATTCGACCTTCTTTTACTATGGGTGGAAGCGGGGGCGGTATTGCTTACAATCAAGAAGAATTTTTAGATATCTGCAAGAGGGGTTTGGATGCATCTCCTACAAATGAATTATTAATAGAAGAATCGCTTCTAGGCTGGAAAGAGTTTGAAATGGAGGTTGTAAGGGATACAAAAGATAATTGTATTATTATCTGCTCAATAGAAAATTTAGATCCGATGGGAGTTCACACGGGAGACTCTATAACTGTTGCGCCTGCGCAAACATTAACTGATAAAGAGTATCAATTAATGAGGAATGCCTCAATCAACGTTCTTAGGGAGGTTGGTGTTGAAACAGGGGGATCCAATGTTCAATTTGCAATCAATCCAAATGATGGCCGGATGATAGTAATAGAAATGAATCCAAGGGTATCAAGATCTTCCGCTTTAGCATCAAAAGCTACAGGATTTCCAATTGCTAAAATTGCGGCTAAATTAGCAGTTGGTTTTACACTTGATGAATTAAGTAATGATATAACAGGCGGACTAACCCCTGCATCATTCGAACCATCAATTGATTATGTTGTAACTAAAGTCCCAAGGTTTGCATTTGAGAAATTTCCACAAGCAGATTATAGACTTACAACCCAAATGAAATCAGTTGGTGAAGTTATGGCAATTGGAAGAACATTCCAAGAATCTCTTCAAAAAGCATTGAGAGGGCTCGAAATCGAAGTAGATGGATTGTCTGAAAAATCAATAGATAAAGATGAAATTATTAAAGAGTTAAGAGAGCCTGGCCCAGAACGATTATGGTATCTCAGCGATGCATTTAGAATAGGACTATCCATTGAAGAAATTTTTCAACATTCAAAGATAGACCCATGGTTTCTTTTCCAAATTAACGAAATTATAAATTTATCAAACAACCTGTCTCTTTCTGATTTAAAATCGGCTAAACGAATGGGCTTCTCTGACAAACAATTAGCTCAACATTTCAACTTCAAAAGCGAGCTAGAATTTAGAGCCGTAAGAAAAAAACAAGTGATGCCAACGTATAAAATTGTAGACACTTGTGCTGGAGAATTCGAAGCGTTTACCCCTTATTATTATTCAACTTATGAAGAAGAAGACGAATCAATTGTTACCAACAACAAAAAAGTAATGATTCTCGGCTCCGGGCCAAATAGAATCGGACAAGGCGTTGAGTTTGATTACTGCTGCGTACATGCATCATTTGCCACACGTGAAGAAGGTTATGAAAGCATTATGATTAATTCAAATCCAGAAACGGTGTCCACTGACTTTGACATATCCGACAAACTTTATTTTGAACCAGTTACTGTGGAAGACGTATTAAACATCTATGAAAAAGAAAAACCAGAAGGAATCATTGTTCAATTAGGAGGACAAACGCCTTTAAATATTTCCAAAACACTGGAAAAAGCTGGCGTAACTATTCTTGGAACATCTCCTGAGAGCATTGATATTGCCGAAGACAGAGATAGATTTAAAAAATTATTAGATAAGTTAAATTTAGTTCAACCTCAAAATGGAACGGCAACAAAGTTATCTGAAGCCATCGAAATTTCTAAAAAAATTGGATTTCCATGTGTCGTCCGACCGTCTTATGTTATTGGAGGTTCCTCAATGGAAATCGTTTACGATGAAGAAAGCCTCACCCACTATATTTCAAAAGCAATTAACGTTTCTCCTGAACATCCAATTCTCGTTGACGAATATTTAGAAGACGCAACAGAGTTAGACGTAGATGCTTTATGTGACGGAACGGACTGTGTCATTGCAGGAATTATGGAGCATATTGAAGAAGCCGGAATTCACTCAGGAGATTCGGCATGTACACTTCCTCCTATTTCAGTTTCAAAATCACTTCAAAATGAACTAAAAGAAGCAACCTATAATCTGGCAAAAGAATTGAAAGTAGTTGGATTGATAAATGTACAATTCGCTATTAAAAATAAAAAAGTTTTCATAATTGAAGTCAACCCTAGAGCGTCCAGAACAGTTCCATTTATTAGTAAAGCAACGGGTGTGTCGTGGTCAAAACTAGCAACAAAAATCATGTTAGGAAAAACGATAAAAGAACTAAACATTAAAGAAGTTACTATTCCTTACGTTGCAGTTAAAGAAGCTGTTCTTCCTTTTAAACGATTTCCAGGGTCTGACATATTATTGGGTCCTGAAATGAAATCTACGGGAGAAGTAATGGGCATTGATAAAGACTTTGGAATGGCATTTCTTAAATCTCAACTTGGTGCTGGTCAAGAAATACCTTCAAAAGGTCAAGTGTTTATCAGCGTAAAAAACAAAGACAAACCTAAAATTATTGAGTTCACAACAAAGTTAATTGAAATCGGGTTCGAAATCATAGCAACAAAAGGAACCGCTAGTTTTTTAAGTGACCATAACTTAACCGTTAAATCCGTGCATAAAGTTTCCGAAGGCCGACCCAACATTGTAGATAAGATAAAAAATGGAGAAATCCAACTGGTATTTAATACGCCTCAAGGCAAAAAACCGCTCGAAGACGAACTTAAAATTAGAAAAAATGCACTGACCCAAAACGTTCCTGTAGTCACTACAATTTCAGGAGCTACAGCCACAGTGAAAGCGATTGATGTATATGGAAAACAACCAATTACCGTAAAATCGCTACAAGACTATTATAAAGATATTTAAAAGGACAAAAAAAAAGAATGAATACACAAAAAACGCTTAATAAAACATTACTTAAAAAAATTAAAGACTTAGCTTATTTAAAAGGTGACTTCACGACACGCGCTGGTAAAAAAACATCCTATTACATAGACAAATACCTATTTGAAACAGACCCTTTTACATTAAACCTCCTTGCTGATGAGCTTGTTCAACTTTTTCCAGATCCATCTACATACGATAGAATTGCTGCTCCAGAACTTGGGGCAGTTGCTATTGCAGCGGTTGTATCCATAAAACTAAATAAACCTTTTATAATTGTTAAAAAACAACAAAAAGATTACGGAACTCAAAAATTCATTGAAGGCGCCTATAAAAAAGGTGATAAAATGGTTCTACTTGAAGATATTCTAACAACGGGTGGTACTGCTATTAAATCAGCTAAAATCCTAAACGACCTAGGAATAACGGTCACTGAAGTAATTGGTGTTATTGATCGAGAAGAAGGCGCTCTGGCAAATTTTAAAAAAGAAAACCTTCCTGTAAAAGCATTACTTACAAAAACAGATCTTGAGTCGACTTAAGCGTTTGAAAAAATAGATACACCGATGAATTTAAACAATCCTTTTTATTCAAAAATTATCAAAAATACTAAACGAACGAAGTCGCATTTGTGTATTGGGTTAGATCCAGACCCGTTAAAAATCCCGTCCAAGTTTGAACCAAGCGTTAAAGGAACAGAAAAATTTTTAACGGAAGTCATTCAAAACACAAGTGACTTATGTATTGCATACAAACCAAATATTTCATTCTTCGAAGCAATGGGAATCGATGGACTACGCATGCTAGAAAGACTCTGTAAGTTAATTCCATCAACAATTCCTATCATCCTTGATGCAAAACGGGGTGATATTGGAAACACTGCAAAAAAACAAGCAAGTTATCTTTTCGATATATTCGGAGCAGATGCCTCGACAGTAAATCCTTTTATGGGAGCCGACTGTGTTGAACCGTTTCTTGAGTACAAAGATAAATTTCATTTTATTCTTGCCCTCACATCAAATCCAGGCGCAGATGATTTTGAAAAACTTATGTTAAAATCAGGAAAATTTCTCTATGAACAAGTGATTGATACATGTTCTAAATGGAACAAAACATATGGAAATGTTGGATGCGTAATAGGTGCAACAAAATCAGAATTGGCTTCTGTTAGAAAGCAAGACAGAACATTACCATTCTTAGTCCCTGGTGTCGGTGCCCAAGGTGGCGATTATCATGACACATCAACCCAAACAAAAAACGATGACGACATAGTTCTAATAAATGTTTCTAGAGGTGTATTATATATATCAAAAGAAGACGACTATTTAGATAAAATGCGTACCGTGATCGTAAAAAACTACACAAGCAAAGTTTAAACGTCCCCTCCTAAATTTTTAAAAATATACTGTAGATACGTACCTTTCAGGTTGACACGTATACTTTATATTGATAGAATATACATCGATTATTTAGTTAACCGTCACTCATTAAAGATACCAACATAAAATAATAATTTTAATAAAATGAGAAAATATCATCAGTCGTAAACGATCCATTTTCAAGGCACGTATCCTTAAAAAAGGGGCTATCGTTTCTACTCAAAAAAATTAAAATTAGTTAACGTATTACAAAGATCAATACAAAAAAAACTAATGGACGATGACAGATAACATTATATAAAGACGTGAATACCCGGTCCTGATACCGAGATATTCCTCAAAAAACATAAAAAAGGGAGAAAATTTATGGGAGTCCTATGTGAAAAACGACCGAAATCAAAAAAGAATAAAAAAAGAAGCTATTATTGCGGTCTCTAATTCAGACACCTCACCCAATGCCCAATCTAAGGATCTCTCTCTAAATGAAATAATCGACTTATGTGAAACCCCCACCAAGAGTTTATCTAGAGTCGACTCCATCATTAACGAGCAAAAACATAGACTAACCACTGCACGAAAAAACGAAAAAAATAAGTATACCGAAGATACGATACAACTATATTTAAGAGAAATTGGAACAATTAAACTACTGACATTTGACGAAGAAATTGAACTTTCAAAAGAAGTGGAAATGGGAAATATTGACGCAAAAAATAGTATTATAAATGCAAATTTAAGACTTGTTGTATCAGTAGCCAAACGATACATTGGTCAAGGTCTATCTATTCAAGATCTGATTCAAGAAGGAAATGCTGGTCTAATTCGAGGTGTTGAAAAATTTGACTATAGAAAAGGGTTTAAATTTTCTACCTATGCGACGTGGTGGATCAAACAAGGAATTACACGTGCGATCTCCGACCAAAGTCGGATTATACGGGTACCCGTTCACATGATGGAACTTATTTCCAAAGTAAAAAAAGCAAAAAAAACGATTTCTCAAACCTTAGGTAGAAATGCCACAGACGAAGAAATATGTAACGAAACAGAACTCACAATGGAAATGGTAGAAAACGTAAACTGTATCGCTCCACCCTTATCGCTTGATGTTCCTTTTGGCAACGACTCTAATTATGACTTAGTCGATTTTATCGAAGACAAAAATCCTCATTCCCCTGTCAAAAATGCCTATACAAAAATGCTTCGCTCTGAAATATTAAAATCAATTTCATTTTTAACAGAACGAGAAAAACTTGTTCTGAAATTAAGATACGGATTCGACGACGGACGACCACGAACATTAGAAGAAATTAGTCACGTTTATAAAGTTACTAGAGAACGCATTCGACAAATTGAAGAAAAAGCTCTTTCTAAACTTAGAAATCCTATGAGAAAGAAATCGTTAGAAATTTTTAGGCACACCTAATTTTAGAAAGATAATGTTATACCACTACCTAAAACGAGCCCAACTCCATTTTTTCATCGGATAAAAATTTAAGCAAAAAAAGTTGATAGTCGTCTTTAGTTAACGGATAAGTATATTTCATAAGCGCTCGATACCATTTGTTTGTCAACGATTCCTGAAACGTCTCAGAAATCTTTTGTTCATAATTAGTTAAGCATATAGTCACCCATTCATGCTTAATTTTTCCAAGAGCTGTGCTTTTTGGAATAGGAATATTTTTCATGTACGCTCGTAGACTCAAGCTATTCGCAATAACGGCAGACGAATCTGACTTCGAAATTGCCTTTTTAATTCTATCCTGAACATTAGAAAGTTCCCTCATATTTTGAGTTTTTACTAATGGCGTTTTTTGATACACCCCACTAATAGATATACCAGGTAAATTGAGCTTCTTATTTGCATCTTCTTGCTCGTCAATCTGCCCATAAACATACCCAGGATCTAGATCATCTATAGGTTTATCCGAAAAATCTAAGGGTTTATCATCCAATAAATTTAAATACAAATAAACATGATCACTAGAAGGGGGCACCTGCGTTTGTTCAACAATGTTATCCCATATTGTCATTAACCCGTCTAAAAATTCTTTCGAAATATTTTCTGAAATACCATGTAAAAAAACCAACCAACTGTTTAAGCCTTCTTGCCCAATTGTCACAGGAACTCCCAAATTTTTTCCGGATGCTACATAATCAAAGTATCGTCTTAAAAAACTTTTTGGATCATTTTTTAAAACATAATCATCAAGATATTTTAAAGCTTCAGAATCTAACATTAGAATTAATGGTGCCGCCTATTCCCGAAATTTACAAGCTTGTGCTATTTTTTAGTTATAATAAAATGAATTATCTAAAAAATAACATAAGATAATTAAAGAATTATTGTAAAAAATATGTCTCTACAGACACATTAACTAAAAAAACCTACCGATAGATTGAAAGGACACACAATGACATACGATATAGGAATTATAAAAGGCGATGGCACAGGACCAGAAGTTGTAAACGAAGCAATCAAAGTTTTAAACAAAATTTCAGAACACCACTCATTAACGCTAAATTTTACCGACCTTCCTTACGACGGTCAAAGATACATCGAGACAGGAATAACACTAACAGACGATGAATTAGAAGGGTTAAAACAATACAATGCAATCCTATTAGGAGCAATTGGTCATCCAGATATCAAACCAGGAATATTAGAACGAGGAATTCTTTTAAAATTACGATTCGAACTCGATCAATACATCAACCTTCGGCCTATAAAACTATTTAAAAATGTATACACGCCTATTAAAAACAAAACACCCGACGACATAGACTATGTCGTCGTAAGAGAAAATACAGGTGGTCTATATACTGGCCATGGTGGATGCACAATGAAAAACACCGAACATGAAATAGCAGAACAAGCGATGGTCTATTCAAGACATCAAGTAGAACGCTGTGTCCGATTTGCTTTTGAACATGCTAAAAAACGACATACTGACACACCCTGGAAAGGCTTATCAGAAAAAGAGATTGAGAATGGAAAAAAAGGAAAAGTTACACTTTGCGGAAAAAGCAACGTTCTACAATACGTATACGACCTTTGGTTAAGAGTCATGGAAGACGTTGGAAAAGATTTTCCTGAAATCGCTTGGGACTATGTACATGTCGATGCTGTTTGTATTTACATGATTGAATGCCCAGAACGTTTTGACATTATCGTAACTGGAAATATGTTTGGGGACATCATTACCGATCTAGCAGCTGTCACTCAAGGTGGAATGGGAATTGCTCCTAGCGGTAACATTAATCCTAATGGAACATCAATGTTTGAACCAATCGGAGGAACAGCCCCTTCATTTACAGGACAAAATGCTATCAATCCATGTGCCTGCATTCTTGCTGCAGCTATGATGTTAGACCACCTTGGCGAAACTGAAGCAAGTAACAACATAGTTCAAGCAGTTGAAAAAACGGTTCTTAAAATGGACAGCATGTTAGCTGCAAAAATGGGAATGGGTACAACTGATGTAGGAAATTTAGTGTGTTCCTATCTTAAAAATTGAATAAATTAACTAGTCCCTCCTACCACATCCAAAGTGACAAAAAAAGAAAAGTAAAGAGTCGGTCATCCTCGGGCTTGACCCGGGGATCCCGTATTCAAATAAACATCCAAGTCATTAGTCGAAAAAACTAGCCTTTAGATAAGGCCATGTTAAAGTTAGCACCAATAAACTCAAAATAAAGTTACATCGACGCCCTTCCGGGAACCGTGTATTTAATTTTATTAAGATTAAACTTATTTTATTGAGCCGACATTTTCAAAAGACTATCTACTTCTTGTTTAGACAAAGAAAGGGCTTGATTTGGTCTCATTTTATCCACCTCAATTACTCCAATTCGAATACGTTTCAATTGGATAACTTCACACCCATACGCTTCAACCATACGCCGAATTTGTCGATTCTTTCCTTCTTTCAATGTAAGTAAAAACGTTGTATCGGATAATCGTTTCATTTTAGCAGATTTTGTTCGTTGTCCTAAAACAACGACCCCTTGATAAAAATCTTCCATCATTTGACCAGGGTAAGGCCTATCAAGTCGAACAAAGTATTCTCGTTCATGTTCGTTATTTGGATCTAAAAAACTTTTCGCGAACAGCCCATCATCGGATAAAAGAATCAATCCTTCAGACTCTTTATCCAAACGACCAATGGCAGATAACTGTCTATATTTTTTTTCAATAACATTACTAATTTGCTTTTCATCTTTTTGAGCACAATTTGTAACAATTCCCGTAGATTTATAATATTTTACATAAGTTTTGCGTTTACTCGGCCCATTTACAATAATTTTATCTCGTTCGGAATGAACTTTTTGACCGAGGGTGGCCACTTCTCCGTTCACAGATATCCATCCATTTTTGATATAAGTTTCAGCTTCTCTCCGAGACAAAAGACCTTGTTCAGAACAATATTTCTGAAGTCGTACATATTTACTGTTTGGTGTTACTTTATTTTTCAAATCTCAAATCCTTTTCCCCTATTCTATAAAGAATAGTCAATATTACCTTTAATTTGGCTTTCCAAATAGTCCTTAAGTTTATACTCATTTAACAGAGTATAATCAATCGCTTGTCGAATGCCCAAAGGATTTCTATTTAACAACTTAGTAAATCGGTTCACCAAATCAGAATCCTCCTCTTTAATAAAATTCCGGACAAGTTCGGCTGCATGTTTTTCAGAAATAGATGATAACGGCATCACATTTCCAAAATCCGTCCATTCAAAAAATGTAGACGTTAACAAACAATGTCCATTGATTTCAGAAGGTAAATATTTAGTGAGTTTTTGATCATTTAATCCATCATAAATTAATAACCATCGATTCTGTTCAGACAAATAAGTGTTAAGTTCTCTTGGAAACGAATCACCTGAGTTTTCAGGCTCTTTCTCTGTAAGCCGTTGACACAACTGCCTCAACCCTTCCACAATCGAACCCTCTATCGAACATGGAATCCACCAAATTAAGTCATATTCTTCTCTAAATTTAGTAATATATTCAATAGCTAAGGCTGATTTTCCAATTCCCTTGTCCCCTTGTATAACCCACTTTGAATGCGCTACTGATTGAACAATCCCCCCATATTTTTCATTAAAAATGGCCTTCTCATCATCGGACAAAAGGTCAGCCTTTTTACCATGCAAAACCTGTTTCAAAACAGACAATTCAACCTCTCTCCCTATAAAAAGATCTGGACTCAAAAAGTCTATATTAGAAACCAACGAATGTTCAGACGGATAGTCAAATTTAGCCATAACCTAAATGGTACTATTTTTGATTTAACATGTCTTGCATGATTTTTCTAAATCTGAGGTAGTGTCAATTGATAAAGACACCCCATTTTTACTATTTTCATTAAATCCAACCATAAGACCAATGAAACATTTAAAACTTTACTCAATTAAAAATAATTCAAGAAAAAAATTTAATCTAATTTAAAAATTAAAACAGTTACATCATCTACAAGCAGAGTTTCTCCGGTAAATTCCTCAAATGCATCCGATATAGTTTCATTTATATCCCGAGCATCTTTAGTTGTAAAATAAGTCTTTATCCCATTCTCAAATCTATCAACGCCAAATCTTCCCCCATTCTCATTTCGTGCGTCAATAATCCCATCTGTAGAAGCAATTAAAATATCGCCAGACTCGTAAATAAACGTTGCTTCAAGAAATTCATTCGTCTCAGAAAAACCAATAGGAGGAGATGCAATATCCAAATCAATAAATTTTCCGTTTCTACAAATAGATAAGAAGTCTAATCCGGCTCGACAGTAACTCACCTTTTTTTCTTTAGGATTAAATGATAAATAAGCCGCAACACACATTTTTTTCAATGTTTTTATTTCTTTAACCTCATCGTTCATCATTTGCATCACGTCTCTAGGCGAAACGGTCCCTTTAAGATGTTTCCTAAAAATTTGATGCAGTTGTATCGTCACATAACTAGCTTCAATCCCTTTTCCAGCAACATCTATTAACAAATATCCAATGTCATTTGATGAAGACGCGCGGAGGTCGTAAAAATCGCCGCTAACCATGTATTGGGAAGGTCTATGAATAACATAAGGTTTTATTCCATTGTATTCATATAATTCTGGTAAATACCTTTTTTGAAAGGACCTAGCAAGTTTGTATTCTGCATCTCGTTTAGACTGGGATTTCAGTTTATGAGCAGCATCTTCTAGCCTAAACTTTTGAGTTCGAGAATAACGCAAAGCTTTAGCTAATTCTCTATTTTTATCCAATAGCTTTTCTGTAAGTGCAAGAGAATTTAGTTGGTAAATACCAATTTGATAAAGAACAACGGCAAAACCAGTTAAACCCCCGGACAAATAAGTAATATCAGTTACAGTTTTATCCAAAAAATTAACCATTATATTTAAATCTAAAAGCTCCAAAATTAAAAAAGTCAGCGGAGGTAAAATCGATAAAAATAAAATTAATTTTATTTTTTTAGCCTCAAAAATTAACGTAGGAAAGACAGTCATTCCAAATAAAATTAAATGCGCCCCCGCATCCTGCCCCAATAATACAGAATAAAAAATAACACATGCTAACAAAGAGAAAAAAAGAACCAACTTCGCATGCAAATAAAATTTTCTATAATTCAAATAAACAGAAACAACAAAAAGAATACCGACAAAAACGGATGCTAAAGAAGCGATTTTTAAATCGAAGTACCAAAATAAAATAGGGTATTGAATGTCTAAATAACTACAAAGACAACCTGTTTGATAGGTTAACTGTACTTGCCTTGAAGTATTTGCAGGTCTAAACCGACCAAGTAAAAAATTATTATGGAAATTAATTATAATTTTTAAGAAATAAAGTACCATACAGTAAAATTATCAGCTTTATCTAAAAGCTACCATGTCTAGATTCCTTAGAAATCATATACAACCAATATATTTCCAAAAACCCGTCCACATTCGTTTGAAACGGAGTCTCAATATCGAACTGTATCACTGAACCAGTTTTCGGATCTGTAAAACTTGCTAATTTATCAAATATTTCAAATCCATACGTTATAATAAGATCAATTACCTTACCCTTTACACCCTGCATTGCATCAAGTGTCTGATCATAAAGGTCTTGCAACACTTTATTAGCCTCATCTTTCATCTTCATGTCAATAAAGATTAAATCAACAATCGCAAACAATTGATCTTTTAACTTTTGTGTAGCTTGCTTTTTGGCTTCATAAGTACTGTATCTACCATTAAGTCGCTTTTTAAGTTCAGCGTGTCCTTCCCCAGTGAAAGTCTCGTCCAATTTGTTTACGTATCGTTTGTATGATAAGGTTTCAAATTCTTCTGGGTTTGAAAATTGTTGTTTTACAAGATCTTTAAACGTTATATGCAGGTCAAATAGTTCATTTTCTTGAAATTCTATCGTTCTTAAAAATTGAAAAAAGTTTACTGGAATTTGAGCAGAATATGTATATGTATTCCCTGGATTTGACTTAAAGAGTGGCATTGTAAATCCTGTAAATTTACATTCATCCTCACTCGTCAATTCATGAACATAGGTCAAAAAGTCTTTCTGTGTTCTTGCCAGGTACGCATCAACCTTAACGGAGACCATTCCTAATAAATTATTAGTTAAGTCACCTCTTTCCAACTCTCCTTTTACCGTCGCAGATGCATTAAACTCATTAACTAAATTATTTGTTACAGCTGAATAATTTGCCGACATTGAGCGAACCACCTTATTACCTAAAATGTCTTGAATAATTTCTGGTATATCTCCCTTATATTTCTCTAAAAGAGTCTCCGTAAAAGCCTGTTGAATTTCATAAAAACATTGAATAATATTAACCTCTTCATATACATGACTAATTGTAGACAAGGCCTGTGTACCTTGGTTTACTTTCAAACAAGTTATATTACTTTCCATAAGCTGTTTATAAGCGTCTATAATCTTAGCAAGCCTTTCTTCATTTGGAATCATAGATTTTAACCGCCCCAATGAATCCATCCAAGTTTCTACCGTTAAACCATATAACTCTGTAAAGATTCCTAATGTCTCTCTTTTCTCGTCCTGACGCTCCTTAGCAAAATCCTTATGAGATTGTACTGGGGAAGCATCCAATTTAAGTGTCTCTATCTTCCCTAATGTAACGTCAGTAGGAATGTCACAAAATATGCGGGTAAGTGCTTCATTTCTCCCATTATCCGCCATATCATCGGCATTAAGTATTAAAAAAAATGTCTCCAAAACAACATCCATCAACGCCTTTATTTCAGCGTCAATCTGTCGTTTGATCTCTCCGTCCTGTATTGCGTCTTTTAACAAAGTTAACGACGGATTAAGTGTGTTCTCAAGAGCTATTTTAAAAAAACCAAATGCTTTTTGTTGTCTCGGTTTCCAAGAATGAGCCGTATTGAGGCCTTTTTTCAATAATTCTGAACCTACTTTCTCGGAAATAGTCAAATTTTTACCTAAAAACCCATCCGTCCCACCTACAGGAAATGGAAATGTCATAGCTTTTATTTTTCCAGTATCTTCAATTATTACTTTACTATTTTTGTCTAAATAATCTATTAAAAATTGTGGAGAAACTTCCCTTTTTCCAAGTTCTTGTAACCATTTCGGAGTATCATCAAAACTCAAATGCCTAGACGACTCGCCTCTAGCAGCTAGAGCCTTATCATCTATGGGAGAAAAATCGCCACTCGATCCTAAAGATATTATTTTTCGCATTTTATTCATAATTGTTTTTTTAACATTTTTATACATAAATATTCTCATTTTTTATTAATAACCTGTTTAACTACCAGATATCCGGCCATCTATCTCTATAAAGATACTCTTAAATACATCAATTAAAATTCATTAGTCGATGTTTATTCTCAATTTATGTAATTATCGAAACATTTTTAATAAAATTTCATATAAATTTCTAGATTAAGTACCTTTATAGAAACCTGTGCTTAAACAAGTTATATAAATACTATAAAAATATATAATTTACCATCATTACGTGATTGCATCTCTAGCATCTCCTTGATACGATTACATCATGCTTAATGGTTCGACAAAAATCCTTGGAGTAATCGGTAATCCCATCCACCATTCAAAGTCCCCCCAAATGCATAATGCTGCATTAACCCATCTAAATCTAAACTATATATACATCCCATTTTTAGTAGAAAAAAACCACATAAAAACGTGTATAGCATCTCTAAAATCAAATAATATTTCTGGAATAAATGTCACCATACCTTTCAAAGAAGATGTCATTCCATTTTTAGATAAACTTGATCCGCTGGCAAAAAAAATAGGTGCCGTAAACACAATAGTAAATAACAATGGTAGTCTAACAGGTTATAATACCGATGGATACGGCCTTATATCAGATTTAAACATAAACAACATTTCTTTATCCAATAAGTCTATTGTTGTATTAGGAGCAGGCGGGTCTTCTAAATCAATTTGCTTTTCACTAATTGAACAAAATATTAAATCACTATTAATCCTTAATCGAACCGTGGAAAAAGCAGATACTCTTAAATCTGATTTAATCAACTCTTTGACTAACAAAGCAACTATCCCTATTGAAACAAATAGCCTAACTTCAGTAATTAACGAAACCTCTCTTAAAAGTTATGACATCATTATAAATACAACATCTGTCGGGTTAAACGACAATTCAACTGTTTTTTTGACACCCATGTGGTCGAATCCAAATCAAGTAGTCTATGACATCATCTATTCTCCCCCCGAAACTAATTTTCTAAAACAAGCGCGCCTTAGAGGTTCTAAAACGCTAAATGGTCTAGGCATGCTCGTCGGACAAGGAGCACGCGCTTTCAAAATCTTCACATCCCATGATGCACCATTTGATATCATGTATAACGAGGTTAAAAAATGTTAACAAAATTTAGTAAATACCAACGTGTAGGTGTCTTTGTAGATGTTCAAAACATGTTTTATTCTGCAAAAAAAATCACAAACTCCCGTCTCAATTTTTCAAAATTAATGGAAAAAGCAGTTCGAGGTCGTCAATTAATAAGAGCGATTTCTTATATAGTAGATGCCCCAGATATTGACCAAACAAATTTCATCGAAATGCTAAAAAGCAATGGATACGAAACCAAACGCAAAGAATTGCGAATGCGTGCTGACGGTTCGTCTAAAGGTGACTGGGACATGGGAATAGCTATCGACGCCATCACACTGGCGGAGAAACTAGATATTATTGTTTTAGTATCTGGTGATGGAGACTTCGCAGATCTTGTCTACCATCTTAAAAGCAGAGGGGTCTTGGTAGAAGCGATATCCTTTCTAAAGAGTACAAATGAAGATTTAATCAATGCTGTAGACATCCATTTTCCAATTGAGAACGATTTACTCTTTAGAGAATCTTCAAAACGAAAAAAAATAGGATGATACGCCATCTAATCTCAGACGCAATTACCCGTCTTAAAAAAGATAAATTCATATTCGCTCCTTATCTCATTTTTTTTCTGGTATTGGGAAGTATAAGTAACTTCTATGAGTTTTCAATGTTTAAAAGCTTTGAAAAAAAAGAAATGTTAATTTTTGCCAGCATTGGATTTTTAGAAATTGCTTTCAAATTTTATACCCTTGTCAGTCTTAACTATTTAAATAAATCTGATAATCTTGACTTCAAATCAATAACAACAACATTCTTAACAAAAACAAAAGCCATGTATTTCGCTTATGCTAGTCTTTCAATTCCCTATTACATAAGTATCTACTACCTTATATCCCAACAACAAACGGTAAGGAATAGTATACGAACCATTTTTTCGTTTCTTCCTCCTCAAATCAGTTCTGAGGTTCATTTAAATATAGAAACGTATATAGGGTTACTTATAGCTATCCCTATGTTTTGCATTCTCGAATTCCTGCCAGTTACAGCCTTATTAGATGAAAAGAAATGGAAAGATATCATCCGATCAAGCTATTATTTTGTCATCCATAATAGCCGTTCAATTATTACCTTTTTTTGCGTCATAACGTCGCTAGCCCTCTCTGCGACTATCCTTAGTATCGTTGTCGCGATAGGAATCCCTATCGTTGGAAAAAGCATATTAGTCGCAATTGTAAAAACAATATTTGTTACATTCAGCCATTCATTTCTGTTAACGTTTTATAAATCATGTCGTTCAACGACATCATCTGTTGTATAATTTACTTGTTAAAAAAATCAAATCATGATAGCTTTTTAATCCAGAAAATTTAGTCAAAAAAAAGGATCTACAATGGCAAAACAATGCGAAGTTTGCGAAAAATCGTCTCAAAAGGGACACAAAGTTAGTCACTCAAATAGAAAAAGTCGTAAGTTTTGGAAACCAAATTTGCAGCAAGTAAAATTACCTATTGATGGAATTGCTAAAAAAATTAACCTTTGTACAAATTGTTTAAAAACATATGTAAAAAAAGGCGTAATTAAGCAAGAAGCTTGATTCACTATTTAATTTTATAAATGAAAATTGAAAACGTTGTCTTTGACGTTGGCAATGTGTTGTTCGGGTACAACCCTAATAAAATTGCAGCAACACTTTTGCCAACGGATACGCCTGTATCAGAGTATGTAAGTCATTTATTTTTAGCAGATATATGGCAACATCTCGATCGGGGTGATATTAATGGTGATGACGCCTGCGATATCATCCGACAAACCAAACCTAACTTAGATAAATGTAACTTAAAAAATTTAATAGAGAATTTTTATCTTCATTTAGACCCAATTTATGAGATTCATAATTTATTCACGTCCATTGCCACGACTCATTCCGTATACGTCCTATCTAACTTTCAATCTGAACAATTTGACAAGCTCGAGCAACTCTATCCGTTTTTTCAAAAATCAAAAGGAAAAATAATCTCCGCGAAAATTAATAAGATCAAGCCAGAACCTGAAATTTATGAACTAACACAAACAACATTCAATCTAATTCCAGAAAAAACACTTTTTATCGATGATTTAGATGCAAATATCAAAGCTGCAAACAATGCCGGTTGGAATGGGATCATTTACAAAAACCCTGACCAACTTAAAAAAGAATTAAAAAACTTTAATATCATTTAAATACCATGTCATTAAACTTAAAAGACGAAATAAATAAACGACGAACGTTTGGCATCATCAGTCATCCCGATGCAGGAAAAACAACGCTCACTGAAAAATTACTCCTATTTGGAGGCGCTATTCAAATTGCAGGCGCCGTTAAAGCAAAAAAGAAAACAAAACATGCGACCTCCGATTTTATGGAAATTGAAAAACAAAGAGGTATTTCTGTTGCATCGTCTATCATGGGATTCTGCTATAAAAAAGTAAATATTAATTTGGTAGATACCCCTGGCCACCAAGATTTCTGCGAAGACACGTATAGAACACTCACCGCAGTAGATAGCGTAATAATGGTTATAGACAGTGCAAAGGGAGTAGAAACGCAAACCTACAAACTTCTAGACGTCTGTCGGATGAGAAACACCCCGGTTATAACGTTTGTAAATAAACTTGATAGAGAAGGTCACGACCCAGTCGATCTTCTTGACGAAATAGAAGAAAAGCTTTCAATAAACGTATGTCCCATGAGCTGGCCAATTGGAAGAGGGCAGGCTTTTCAAGGTGTCTACAGTATATTTGACAAGCAACTCTACCTATTTAAACCACACGAAAAACAAGGTGCAAGTCAAACAGCCAAAAAAATAGATAATCTCAATGACCCAAGGCTAAATGAAATCATAGGGGACGATGCTGCCGAAGAACTAAGAAACGATATTGATTTAGTAACCGGTGTTTATCCTGAGTTCAACATTGACGATTACTTATCTGGTAAAGTGACTCCAATTTTCTTTGGAAGTGCGCTTAACAATTTTGGGGTAAAAGAGCTTTTAGACTGCTTTATTCAAATATCACCAGCTCCGTTAGCTAGACAAACGATTTCTCGAGAAGTTACGCCATTTGAAGATAAATTTTCTGGCTTCATTTTTAAAATCCATGCAAATATCGATCCAAAACACCGAGATAGAATTGCCTTTTTACGAATATGCTCCGGTGAATTCCAACGCAACAAAAAAATTCTTCATGTAAGAACAGGGAAACTTGTAAGATACGGTTCTCCCACAGCATTTATGGCTCGCGAAAAAAGTGTAATCGAAACGGCCTATGCAGGAGATATTATCGGACTACACGATACAGGGAACCTAAAAATTGGAGACACTCTAACAGAAGGCGAAGATTTAAAATTCAAGGGCATTCCAAATTTTTCACCAGAACTCTTCCGAATTGTTGTAAATCTAAATCCACTTAAAACAAAACAACTGGAAAAAGGACTCAAACAATTATGCGAAGAAGGAGTCGCTCAACTTTTTACAAGACCTTACGATACAAAAAAAATTGTTGGTACCGTTGGAGCGCTTCAATTCGAAGTTATTCAATACAGACTAAAACATGAATATGGAGCAGAATGTCGATTCGATACATTAAATTTCTTTAAAGCATGTTGGATAACAAGTGAAGATGAGAAAGTACTTTATGATTTTGTTAAAACCCATCCCCGTCAAATTGCTGATGATAGAGACGAAAAGACTGTTTTTCTTGCAGAGACTCAATGGAGTTTAGATAGAGAAATATCAGAAAATTCTAATATTTTATTTAAATTTACTTCTGAAGACTAAAACAGTTTCACTAGTCAATACATCATCGAATAACGTTCAACACTCTAATTAAACTTAACTTAATTGAAAAAAAATCTTAAAAAAAAGCGATGTCGTCCTAAGAAACTAATTCTAAATTATTTAAGTTACTCTCACGGTGTTGTTGATCAAAAAAAATATCCTCAATCTTTTTCTTAATACCCTTTTCCGAAAGTCCCAATGTATCTCTTAAATAATCTAACTTACCATGAGTTACAAATTTATCCTCAATTCCCAATTCATGCCATCTCATTGGAAGGTCCATAAAACTCTGCCGTATATAAGAAGCAACTCCACCAATTGACACACCTTCTTCAATTACAAGACAATCACTGGCCTTTTCCAATAACGGCAATAACGTTTCTTTATCTAAAGGCTTCAAACATTGCAAATCAACAATCGTACACGTTATTCCCTTTGTCTTTAAATTAATAGCCGCCTTATAAGCAGGCCATACCATAGACCCAATAGATAAAATGACAATATCAGACCCCGTCTTATCAAGTATCTGAGCCTTATTTGGAGCCGTATCTTCAAGTTGAACGGGTCTGTCACAGAGGGTTCCTTTTGGGAATCGCACAAACGTTGCTATCGATTGTTTACTTGCCCATTTCACCATTGTCTTCAAGTCTTGTCCGTCTTTAGGGGCAAGCAAAATTAACCCTGGAATCATCAATAAAAAAGCTATATCAAAAACACCATGATGAGTAGGTCCATCTTCCCCAACAAGTCCAGCCCTATCTAAAGTAAATATAACAGGTAGCTTTTGAAGACAAACATCATGAATAACTTGATCAAAACCTCTCTGTAAAAACGTTGAGTAAATAGATAAAATTGGTTTAATTCCCTGAAAGGCTAAACCCGCACAAAAGGTAACGGCATGCTCTTCAGCTATTCCAACATCAAAAAATCGGTCAGGAAATTTATCTGCGAATTTAGTAAGTCCACTCCCCTCTTTCATCGCGGGGGTAACAACTACGATAGAAGGATCTTCTTCTGCAAGTTCACAAACCGCTTCGCCAAGAACTTCTGAATAAGATTTCATTGGTTTAGTTTCAACAACTGCCACCTTTTTCTTTGGAGAAACTCCATGATATTTAATTGGATTTTCCTCAGCAGGAGTATGTCCTTTCCCCTTTTTGGTGATCATATGAATCATAATTGGACCATCATAATTTTTAGCAAACTTTAATGCTGCCATTACCATCGATATATTATGACCATCAATCGGTCCTAAATATTTAAACCCAAATTCTTCAAAAATAACCCCAACTTTAAAATCCAAAACAATTGATCTCATCCGTTCAACAGCTTTTTCTATTCTGCGTTTCAAGGGAGTACCGATTCTTGGAATTCGATCAAACACACTTTCAAACTTATTTTTTAAAACACCATAAACAGGAGACGTTCGTAATCGAGTCATATAATCGGCCATATTTCCAACCGGACGTGAAATTGCCATATTATTATCATTTAAAATACACACAAAATTAGACTTTAAATATTTGATATTATTTAATGCTTCAAAAGCCATGCCACCAGACAACGTAGAATCCCCTATTACAGAAATAACAGAAAATTTTTCTTTTTTAATATCACGTGCTTGAGCAATTCCTAGAGCAGCTGACAAAGCCGTAGAAGCATGACCAGCGCCAAACATATCATGTTCACTTTCAGAAATCTTTGCGAATCCAGATAACCCACCATTTTGACGAATTGAATACATTTTATCCAATCGTCCAGTTAACATTTTGTGAACGTAACACTGATGTGACGTGTCCCAAACCGTTTTATCAATCGGACTATCAAAAACGGAATGAATCGCAAGTGTCAATTCAACAACACCCAAATTTGAAGCCAAATGTCCACCACAGGCCTGCCCAATCTGAATCAATTCTTCACGAATTTCACCGGCCAATTGTTCATATTCAAATTTTGATAAATCTTTCAAATCATCTGGAAAATTCAAACTATATAATAACGATTTTTTATCCATGTTTTTAACTTTTAATCACCTTAAATATAAAATAAATAATACAATAAGAATGCAATAAAAATGCCAAATCCTACGCCAACGAAAACTTCATTTCTAGTATGCCCAAGTAATTCCCGAAGCTTTTCGCCTTCAAATTCTTTCTGATTAATATGATTATCAATCAACCTATTCAACATCGCTGCATGGTTACCTGCTGCTCGTCTAATCCCAGCAGCGTCATATAATACCACAAAAGAAAATATCGCTGAGACACATATTTCAGGACTCATCCAACCTGAAGTCAACCCTAATCCAGCTGTTAAGCCAGTGACCATAGCCGAATGAGAAGAGGGCATTCCACCCGTTGAAAAAAAATAGTGTAATCCTAGTTTCTTTTGAGCAATTGACATAAAAATAACTTTTAAAACTTGTACCAATCCTAAACTGATCAACCCTGCCCATAACGGAAATAAATCTCGAAATAAGTCTACTATACTTGTAAGCATTAAAATGTCCTTTTTATCATAAAATTCATAATATCACGGTAAACCTTATTATTTAATTTATCAGCAAGTTCTTGCCCCTTCACGACAAGATTAGCGGCCATGCTCTTAGCTGTATCTAATCCATAATAAGTAACATACGTTAACTTATTATGCTCTACATCCTTATTACTTGTTTTACCCAACTCTTTAGATGTTCCTACTACATCCAAAATATCATCTGTAATTTGAAATAATAAACCAACAATTTGTCCAAACTCTTTTAATAATTGCTTTATCCTATCAGGTGCATTTTCTAATATAGCTGGCAATAAAATACACGATTCAATAATCTTACCTGTTTTTAAACGGTGCGTCGTCTCCAAATGATGAGCCGCTTTTTTTTGTGACGAATTCCCCACCAAATCAAGCATTTGGCCACCGGCCATACCATCAATTCCCTGTGCTTTTGAGAAATTCATAATTACATCAAGAACTTTCTTTGAATCATAATTCAACTCAGAGCTCAGTATTTCGTAAGCATACGTATTTAGCGTATCTCCAGCCAGAATGGCAATATCTTCGCCAAACTTTTTATGGCATGTTAACGCCCCTCTTCTAAAATCATCATTATCCATTGCTGGCAAATCATCGTGAATTAACGAATAAGTGTGGGACATCTCAATAGCACAAGCTAAGGGCATTATTTTTTTTAAATCTGACGAAAACATTAAAAATGTTGCTATCACCAACATCGGTCGAAAACGTTTCCCTTTAGCCATTAAAGAATACGTCATTGCTTCTTCTAATAAAGCCCTCTTATCTGACTGATTAGACGTTATATAAGATAATAAATCCTTTTCAAACATATCTTTATGTTTAGACGTGAATTCCTCAAAATTCATATCCAACGTATTTAAATGATCTGTTTTTATATCACTTGATAGGCCAATTTGTTCTTTTTTATCAATCATCATAATTAAACTCTTCCGCAACTAAGACTTCACCCTGTTTTTGAATGAGGGAAAATGAAGATTCAACTTTATTCAGTTCTTTTCTTAACTTTATTGATAAATCCATAGCCTTTCCATACTTTTTAACAGCCTCTTCCAAAGAAACTGATTCCATTTCTTCTAGCAAAAGTTCTAGTGATTTCACGTTCTTCTCTATAGACATAATTTCTCTTTTTTAATTTTCACAATTTCCGATTCTATAACACCATCATTTAGAACAGTTTCCAAACGTTGTCCTTTTTTAAGCCCGACTATAGATTTTAAAACATGAATGGAATCGAATTTAGATCCCTCATTATTATCGTTACGATTACCATCTTCAACAGGCTGCTTTTTGAGCCCACATATACTAAATCCTTGAATAAGTTTATGCAAGGGATTTGAAGACTCTGTACGCCTAATCAATGATGATATTTTATCCTGATAAAAAAATAATTTAGAGCCGATTTTTTGATTTCCAATTTTTAAACTATACCTCAATTTCTGATAGGTAGACTGAAATTCTAGCTTAATTAAATGTTCGTTATTCAAAACGGACCTAAACAACTCATCAATTTTCGCATAATCTGACATCAAGTAGTGCGCCGCTGATGAAGGCGTAGATGCTCTATAATCTGACACCAAATCAACTAAAGTCCAATCAGATTCATGACCAATCGCGCTCACAAAAGGGAGTTTGACCTTAGAGATAACACGAACTAATGATTCAGAATTAAATGAAGACAAGTCTTCTTTTGACCCTCCCCCTCTTAACAAGACTAAGACATCACATTTTCCATATGCGTTTGCATTACCAATCGCTTCAATTATTGTAGGCGCGCTGAAATCACCTTGCATAACAGCAGGAAATACTTTTAATTTAACGCCAGGGAAAATTAACCGAGAAACTTTCAAAAAGTCAGACATAGCTGCCGACTTAAACGCTGTAATCAACCCAATTGTCTTGGGAAACGAAGGTAATTTAGTCTTTACGGACGCATCGAACAACCCTTCTTTTGATAATGTCTCTTTCAATTCTCCCAATTTCTGAGACTTCTCGCCCGTTCCATCTTTCGTAATAGCATGCGCCTGAAATACAAGCTGCCCCTTTTTATGAAATAGCTTTAATTGACCTCGAATAATAACCTGATCACCATTTTCAGGTTTAAAGGTCATAGCTTGTATCGATTTGCTGTACATTACACAGCTTAATTTAGAGTCTCCCTCTAATACGCTAAAATATAATTGCTGCCCATACTGATAATATTTAACGCCAGACAATTCGCCCTTTATCCAAATATTTTTAAAAATGGGTGGCCCTTCAATAAGTTCTTTTACAAACCCATTAAACTGCGAAACTGTAAAATGCTGAAACTGTTCCATTATATTCTCCAAAAAAATTATCATCCCATAGCTTTGAATATCTTTGCAAATTAGCTATACTTTTTTTTAGAAGGACTATCATGAAATACTCGTCCTTTGTTGAAAATTATTATTTTCAAAAAGAAAGGAATGTCTGATGGAAAAGAAATGTAATAAATGCAAATTTTCTCAAGGTTTAGTACTTGGCGCCGTTGGAGGACTTTTGCTTGGACTTTTTATAACAAATGTACAAGATACCGAATCAACCACATCTGTTAAAGCAACGAAAAAAGACGAAACCCTTGAACCAGTTAAAAAAGAAAAAACTGAAGACCTAATTAACAAAACGTTAAACGCTATCGATCAAGGATTTGAAAAAATTAATACGATGATTTCGGACATAAAAAAATCTGAAAATAAATAACAAATAAATATGGATATTCTTTTTTATCTTCAAATTAGCTGTTATATCATTTTTTTTGGATTGTGTTTTTCATTAATTATTCTTACTGTAAAAACGATAAAAAGTCTTAATTCAGTAAACGTATTATTAGATAGACTTGATGCAATAACAGATGTAAAAAATGCAATGGGTCTTCTTTCTTGGTTATCCAAACTTAAAGGAAAAAAAAACAAGGCTTAATACAACGACTAGATTAGTAAAGAAATAATATATCTAAATTAAATATCCATAAAATAAAATAAAGTTAAACTAAGGTAAACAACGACATGAAAAACACAGAAATTAGACACCGTTTTATAAACTTCTTTTTAAACAAAAACCACACATTCGTTAAAAGTTGTCCAGTTGTTCCTAAAAACGACCCAAGTCTTTTATTTATCAATGCAGGCATGAACCAATTTAAAGATGTATTTCTAGGAACTGGAACTAGAGATTATAGCTGCGCAGTCAATTCTCAAATTTGTATTAGAGTCTCGGGAAAACATAATGACCTTGAAGATGTTGGCCATGATGTTAGCCATTTAACCTTATTCGAAATGCTAGGAAATTGGTCATTTGGAGATTATTATAAAAAAGAAGCGATATCATGGGCGTGGGACTTATTAACTACAAAATTCAACCTTCCAAAAACAAAACTTTACGCAACGGTTTATCGAACTGATGATGAAAGCAAAATGCTATGGGAGTCTTTAACAGATATCAACCCAAACCACATTTTAAGATACGATGAAAAAGATAATTTTTGGGAAATGGGTAAAACAGGCCCCTGCGGACCTTCTTCCGAAATCCATATAGATAGAGGTCCTGAACATTGCACCCACAAAGACCCTAATCATATATGCTTTGTAAACGGTGATTGTGAACGGTATTTAGAACTATGGAACCTTGTTTTCATCCAATACAATAGAGATTCAGAAGGAACATTACATGACCTGCCAAACAAACACGTAGATACGGGAGCCGGGTTCGAACGACTCTGCGCAATCTTACAAAATGTTCCGTCTGTTTATGATACAGATGTATTTAAACCCATCATACAAAAAATTGAAGAAATTAGCGGCATATCCTATTCATCAGATGAAACAGGAACACCTCATCGAGTAATGGCTGATCACGTACGAACTCTAATATTCGGAATCGCAGACAATGTCTATCCGTCTAACGAAGGACGAGGGTATGTATTAAGACGTCTTTTACGTAGAGCTCTTCGATACGCTAATAATATCGGGATTAAAGAACCAATTATTCATAAACTAGTTCCTACTGTAATTTCAACTCTGGACGGTTTCTTCGAATCGATAGAACGTCAACAAAGTGTAATGATTGATATTATAAAGTCTGAAGAAATCAGTTTCCTAAAAACACTTGATTCTGGATTGGACTTGCTTGAAAAAATATTCTCAGAAACGCCAAATTTAAAAAGCCTATCCGGAGAAGTTACCTTTAAACTTTACGATACATTTGGATTCCCTTTAGATTTAACGAAAGACTTTTGTGAAGAAAAAAACTGCTCTGTTGATGAAGATACGTTTCAAAAACTGTTAACCGAACAAAAAAATAGAAGTAGAAACGCACAACAATTTACGGATGCCCCCTCTTCATCCGAGTTATCTTCAAAAACGTCCGAATCCGCCGAAACTAATGAACAAAAACTTAAAAAAATAGAACGACTGATAGCAGATAAAAGCCTTCACCATGCCCCCGATCAGTTCGTTGCAAAAGGTGGCGAATCGCGCTTACTGGACACTATATCTGATAAATTAAAAATGGCACGCCACCATACAGGAACACACATTTTACACGAAGCGCTTCGTCTTATTTTAGGAGACCATGTATTTCAGGCAGGGAGTCTTGTGGACACAACACGACTACGATTCGACTTCTCACATTTCAAATCCTTATCTACAGATGATTTAGAGAAAATCGAAAAACTTGTAAACGATAAAATTTCAGAAAACATAGCAATTAAAATAGAAAGTATGCCAATACAAAAAGCGAAAGACATTGGCGCATTGGCTCTTTTTGGAGAAAAATATGGAGACATTGTCCGAACAGTTAAAATTGGAAATTATTCGTTCGAGCTTTGCGGTGGAACACACGTTGTAAATACAAAAGATATTGAAGCATTCAAAATTCTAAATGAATCCGCAATTTCGGCTGGAACACGACGAATAGACGCAATTGCTGGACATGAAAACATTAAAATTTATGAAAACAATGTAAAAGAAAAATTAAAAAAAGCGCTATCTCCAAAAATTGACCTTCTTAAAAAACTTTCCCGCCAACTGTCACTAAATGATACATTTATCGAAGGTCTCATTCAGTTTGAAAACTTAGCAATTGATAAACTTCAGCATCGGGAAAAAACAGTTTTGTCCAAAATCAAAGAACTAGAAAAACAGATAATCAAAGAAAAAAATTCTAAATTAAATGACTCTATCGATGAATTTAAGAACGAAATTCTTCTGCTTCCAAATAACTCAAACCTTCTTATAAAAGATATTGAAGGCTCCGACATAAAAGGATTAAAGTCCATATCAGACAAAATTATGACATTAAAACCATCACTAATTGCAGTCCTATCATCCATAAAAAATGGACAAGTTTTAATAAGATGCGACAAGGCTATGACACAAAACCTTACAGCTCCCCAATTACTTTCTTTTCTTACAGATATTACTGGAGGAAAAGGTGGCGGCCGCCCAGATATGGCTCAAGCAGGAGGTCTAGATTCAGATAAACTACCGTCAGCATTAGACCAGCTTCGTACCCACCTTATAAAAACGAACCTATAAAACCAATGAGAGTACTAGCCATAGACTACGGAGAACAAAGAATTGGAATAGCGGCTTCAGACCCCGAGCAAAAAGTATCCCTACCTATTAGAATAATTGAGTCATCACAAAAGACACTTAACCTATTAAAAGAAATCATCGAAGAATACGAGGTTTCAGAAATCGTTTTTGGGCTTCCAAAAGACAAAGAAGGAAACGATTCAAAAAAAGCAACAGAAGTAAGACTTTTTGCCGAAACCTTAAAAGAAATTACAAATCTTCCTATCCTCTTTTGGGACGAAAGATACTCTACAAAAGCGGTAAAACAAGCTATGATTCAAACGAATTTAAAATCGAAAAAAAAGAAAAAGTCCCTCGATGCTCATGCTGCAGCATTTTTTTTGCAAGGGTATTTAGATTCAAAACAAAGGAGTCTTTAAGTGGATTACAAATCGTCAGGTGTAGATATAGATGCGGGAAACAAAGCCGTCGATCTTATTAAAAATAAAGTTAAATCAACATTTAATTCATCCGTTTTAAACTCAATTGGTGGATTCGCAGGAATGTACGAAATTCCAGAAGGTTACAAACAACCTGTACTCGTATCATGCACCGACGGCGTAGGGACGAAGGTAAAGTTAGCCATCGAAGCAAAAGATAATTCAAAAATCGGAATTGATTTAGTGGCGATGTGCGTCAATGATCTGATTTGTTGTGGCGCTAAACCGCTTTACTTTTTAGATTATATTGCATGCCATAAAACAGTTCCAAAAGAAATGGACGACATAATTTCCGGAATTGTTGATGGCTGTAAACAATCAGACTGTGCACTAATTGGCGGGGAAATGGCAGAAATGAATGATCTTTATAAAAAGGGAGACTTTGACTTGGCTGGATTTAGTGTTGGCATCGTCGAAAAATCAAAAATCATAGATGGTCAGCAAATAAAAGACGCGCAATTTGTATACGGATTAGCCTCCTCTGGATTTCATAGCAATGGATATTCACTTGTTAGAAAAGTTTTAGATTCTAATACATCAAATTGTCTTGTTTCAAATGAAGAAGCATTAATTCCAACAAAAATTTACGTCACAAAAATATTAGACTTAATCGATAAGCATCCGATAAAAGGGATTGCTCATATAACTGGTGGTGGATTTGAAGAAAATCTTGAACGAATCATCCCAAAAAATATCGACATTAACATATTAAAATGGGAAATTCCTTCCATTTTCAAAAACCTTCAAAAAATGGGAAATATTAAAGACGATGAAATGTATCGTGTCTTCAATATGGGCATCGGAATGGTCGTAATTTCGGATTCCAAAATCGACGATTCTGAACTCATTTTCTTGGGAAAAACAGAAAGAGGATCTGGAAAAGTATCCATCCAAAAATAATAATTAATGATGAAACTTAAATTAGGAATTTTAATCTCTGGTCGTGGGACCAATATGGTAGCAATACAAAATGCTATTGAAAATAAATCCTTAAACGCAACTATAGAGCTGGTCATTAGTTCCAGTTCAAAAGCAGACGGTCTAATCAAAGCCAAAAACCTTGATCTACCGGCCATGTTTATTGAACAAAAAAAATTCGAATCAAAACACGATTACGAAAAAGAAATTGTATTGAAACTAGCAGAAAAAAATGTAGACCTTGTTGTCCTAGCAGGGTACATGAAACTCGTTAGCACTGAAATTTTAAGCGCATACAAAAACAAAA
>JABIQV010000123.1 GCA_018699495.1 bacterium
GAGGAGCTTGGGAATGTGTGAAACTTCATTTTAAAGAAATGGGGACAGATATTCAAAAGGAACCTTTTGGGGTGGTTGGTGTCGGGGATATGTCCGGTGATGTGTTTGGGAATGGGATGCTTTTGTCCAAAATGACTAAATTAAATGCTGCGTTTAATCATCTTCATATCTTTTTGGATCCTCATCCAGATCCAGCTTCATCGTGGAAAGAACGAAAGCGATTATTTGATTTACCATCATCGTCGTGGACAGATTATTCAAAAACAATAATTAGTAAGGGTGGCGGCATTTTTGACCGGACTGCAAAATCAATTATATTGAGTTCTGAAGTTAAAAAAATGTTAAATGTAAAAACAGATTCTTTATCAGGAGAAGCTGTGATCTTGGCTGTTTTAAAAATGAAAACGGACTTGATTTGGTTTGGAGGCATAGGAACTTATATAAAAAGTCCTGAAGAATCTAATTTAGAAGTTGGGGATCATGCAAATGATGATATTCGAATTTCAACTAAATTATGTCAGGCTAAGGTTATTGGTGAAGGTGCGAATTTGGGGATTACTCAATTGGGACGCATTAAATTGGATGAGCAAGGCGTTAGATTAAATACGGATGCTATTGATAATTCTGCTGGTGTAAACATGTCTGATATGGAAGTTAATATTAAAATTCTTTTTCAAAAGATGTTGAGTTTAAAATTGTTGAAAAACGTTGGTGAACGGAATGGACTTTTACAGAAGATTACCGATGAAGTTTCTGAACTTTGTTTGAGGAATAATCGGGCACAACATCGATTATTATCGTTAGATGCGATGCGGTCGGAAAAGCATTTTAGATTGTTCATAAAATATATTGAGCATTTGGTGCAGAATAAATTAATTGATAGACAAGAAGAATGTATTCCAACACGATCTGTATTGAATGAATATGCAGGGCTAGGAAAACCAATGCCTCGGCCAGTTTTGGCTGTTTTACAGGCATATACGAAAATGCATGTTTATAATACTTTAATGGAATCAGATTTAGTGAAAGATTCTTTGGTATCACATTTATTTGATAGTTATTTTCCTGTTGATATTCAATCTGTATTAAAAAAGAGCAGTCAAGATGTTAATCATAATCTCAAATATGAAATTATTGGAACTGTTTTAACTAATAAAATTATTAACCAATCGGGAATTACATTTATTTATTGGGCGGTTCATTTAACAGGTAAAGACACGATGGATGTATTTAAGGCCTATTTTTTGTTTGACGAAGCTTTGGGAGGCGATGATTTTAGAAAAATGATACAGCATTCTGATATAGACGAACGTTCAAAACACTTGTCTATTTTAGAGTTTGAATACCTTCTTCAGAAATTAGTTGTAGATTTGTTAATGACAACGAGTATTATTTTTGATCAAAAAAACAGGGATCTTGTTAAAAAAGTGTACCCAATACTAAGAAAGAAAATAGCCGGAGAGGGGACGCTTTCGAAATCGGCAAAATGGGAAGCGTTGGGTTTTTCAGAGAAAATTGCAAATACGTTGGCTTCGTTTAAGAAATTGGAAGTTTTAGTGGATATTGTTTATTTGAATCAGCAATATAAAATCGTACCTGAACGTTCCTTTGAGCTTTTGTCAAAAATTGAGCATATTTTTTCTTTCGAATGGTTAAAAGAACGAATCAAAGACCTTGACTTAGAATCAAATGCTGAATTTGAACAGCGTGAAATATTGATTCAGACCATTCGGTTTCAGAAATTAAATTTTATTAAAATATTAATGAATTTGACGTCTAAAAAAGAGGTGTTAGAGATGCCTTCTTCTGAGATGAAAAAATTGTTTATGGCGAATCATAGCGGGTTGTTAGGGCAATACTTTTTGTCATTGAAACTTTTAAGATCTGGGTCTCCGATAAATTTAACGTCGTTAAGTGTTACTGTTGATAGATTGAATTTTATTAATTTTTGAACTGAAGAAAAGAGAAGTATCAAAATTATCTGTTTGGTTTTCTAAAAGCTAATTATGCCACGCATATGTGAACATAGCTAGAAAACCAAACAGAGAACTCGGGTAACAATTGTTTTTTGTCTCAATTGTCTGAAATATATTTATAAAGGTTTGAAAACGTTTTTTTTACGACTTTATTATTACTTTTAATCGCATGGTTTTTGATAAAGAAGAACCCTTCTATAAAAAATATATCTTCGTTCCTATTCGAATTATGAAAATCGTCATTTTTTGACGAAAACTGACTTTTCATGTGTGCCCCCCCGAGTTAGTATCTATTTAAACTATCGTTCCTATAGTTAAATTTATTGTACCCAAAAATCTAAATTTGTAGGTATTGTTTGCTTTTCTCCTTTCTTTTTTTATTTGTATACTATTGTTTACCCGGAGATTTTTTATTTTAAACATTTATTTTTGATAAACTTGAAATAAGTGAATGCTAATCGTATTCTTTGGAGATAATGACTAAAAATATTAAGTTATATGTGTCTATTTGGTTAGTAGCTATCGTGGGGTTTACGTCTATTATGGTTATAGTAGGAGGAATTACTCGTTTGACCGAGTCTGGACTGTCTATGGTCACATGGCGTCCTATTACTGGCGTGTTACCTCCTTTGGGTTCTGATCAATGGCAACAAACATTTATGGAATATCAGAAAACACCCGAGTTTATTAAAAAGAATAGTTACATGACCTTACATGATTTTAAATCTATATTTTTTTGGGAGTATATACATCGTGTATTAGGGCGACTGACAGGACTTGTCGCTTTATTGCCTTTTATTGGACTTTTATTTGTCCCGACACTATCGGTAAATAATAAACTTAACTACGTGTCACTTCCGGTGTTAGTTGGGGGGCAGGGCTGCTTAGGATGGTATATGGTGGTTAGCGGGTTGGTTGATAATCCTAATGTTAGTCATTTTCGATTAGCCGCTCATTTATTGATGGCTTTTTTAATAGTAGGAGTAGGCCTTCATTTTTTATTTAAGTTGCATAGTAAAGATCGGGTAATTAAGTCGTTAAAGTTAAAAAAATGGGTACTTGGTTTGTTTTGCGGTCTTGTACTTCAAATTGTGTATGGCGCATTTACCGCCGGGTTGAAGGGGGGGCATGGATTTAATACGTTTCCTAAAATGGGCGATTCTTTTTTTCCGGTTGACTTTTTTCAGTCGGATTCTTTTTTTATGTTGATAGTCAATCACCCCTTCGTTGTTCAATTTATTCATCGGTGGCTTGGAATTTTTATTTGGATTTGTATGGGGTGTTTGGTTGGATATAGTTTTAAACAACGACAGACGTCTTCAACAATTATTCTTGTAATTTTATTTATTGGTTTAACAGTCCAGATTGGACTTGGGATAGCTACCTTATTATCATTTATTGCTCTTCCACTTGCTGTAATGCATCAATTTTTTGCGCTTGTTGTATTTTCTTGGTTTATTTATGCCCTTCGGTGACGCATTAATTTGTAAAAGATTAAGTGTGTTACCACGATTGACCACTTCTTTTTTTCTTAGCATCTCGTTCAAGTTCGTAATAAGCCGTGTAGTCTGTGTCAATGACCAACCGGTCTAAATTTATAAACGTATGTTTTTTAGTAATGCAGCCTGCGGAACCGTCGTCATTCCATTTGCCAAAGACTATTTTTTCTTTTGTTTCGTTATGAAATAGTTCCATACCTTTTTTATAAATTCGTTTTTTTGTCATTTGAGGGGACTCCTATTGATTTAGTTTGAACTAAGCAGTAAGCGAATATTTTTTTCTTTTGTCAAAATTTTCAGATCTAATATAAGCGATTTTGAAATTGGTTGGATGTCTCGTAAGTCTAAGGTTTTTAGCGTTTTGTTCTTTTTAATGAATTGTAGAATGGATTTTATTCCTTTATCCCCAATAGGGTTTCCTTTTAAAAAAAGAGATTGAATTTTCGGATGGTCTTTAAGTGCGGTTACAATTTCTGATATTCCCTCGCTGCCAATGTCATTATCGGACAAAATAAGATGGATAATACCTTTATTTTTTTTAAGCGCCTCCGCAAGCTTTTCGGCCCCTCTATCGGTTATTCCAGTTTTGTTTAGAACAACCCATCCTATAAAATGGTTCACTTTTAGTAGGTCGGCTAAGGCTGCTACTGCAAAGTCGGTAATTTGATTTCCTGTCAGGATTAAATGTTTAACTACTTGATTTTTAGCGAGCATTTGAACAAGGAGGTTCATACTTGCTACGCCTAATTGATTATTTGCTAAAAAGAGGGCTGAGATAGTGGAATTCTTCGTCCATTGGTTAGAAATAATTGTCATTTCTTTATCGCCAATATTTTTATTTGAGAGCATAAGTCCTTTGACGTTTTCTGGTGTTTTCGGGAAGTTTGAATCATTTGCCGGTCCGTTTTTTTTAAATGGTTTTATGTAATTTTTTAATTCGTCTTTGAACGAGCTCTCTGGCAGTATTTGTGTTGGGGAAATTGTAGTTACAGTTGACCCTGTGGTTCGAGATGTTTGACTCAGGTTAGGTTGTGTCAGTTCCATATAGTAATAGTATACAGAAAAAGACATTCTTTAGACCATGAAAAAAAAGGTTAAGGATAGACATCTCGAATCATGGCGTTAAATTAGATATGGGGATAGGGAGGTAAGTTTGAATTTATAGAAATAGTGGTTCGATAACCTTATGGCCACTATATGATTCGAATATATTTGTAAAATCGTTTGTTGATGAGTCGTCTGTATGGGGGTCTTTAACTCCTTCGGAAATGAGAATGTTATTTTGAAACTTATTTTTTATTGAATGAAGGTTGAGTTCTTTATTAATGGCAGTTAACGCGATATGTAAGATTGAAAAAAGAGTAGGGTTATCCTGATCATATACGGTTGATTTTCTAATGATATCTACACAAAACAGAGCGAGACTAAGTCGATTGAAATCTTCGCGAATTTTAGGAAAAAAATCGATAACATCACATTGATTGATATATAAAAAACTTTTTCCTTTGTAACTGCAAATTGAGACATGGTTCAAGGGTTCGAGTCTGCCGACAAATGCCCCTTTTTTGTGAATTCGCTTCGCTAAAAATCGGCATTTTCCATGAGTTTTACTGTATAGTTCAATTTGTTTGTCGTGTTCGAATATGGGTGTTGATTTTAATATAATTCCAGTTATTCTTTGGACTTTCACTTTAAAGCGAGACGGTGAAATAGAGAAGGAAAAAGAAGTATATTAATTGGCTGATGATGTCTAACGTCGTGGATATAAACGGGGCGGAGGCAACGGCGGGATCTATGCCAATTTTTTTAAATATTAAGGGTAGGGATGCCCCGATGATGGCGGCGCTTGTTATATTTGCTATTAGCGAAAAAGATACGATTAACGTCAATTCAATAGGGAAGCTGAATGCTTGATTAAATAGGAAAACAGCAGCTGACATGATTGCGCTTAAGGTAAATCCAACAATAGTTTCTCTTAAAATTGTTTTTAAATAATAGGTTGCTTTTACGTGGCCGGTAGAAAGACCTCTTACAATAATTGTTGCTGATTGGTTGCCAACATTGCCACCAAGGCCCATTAGTAATGGAATGAAGCTTAATATGAGAGCCATTGAGAATCTTCCATCATAGTGACTGGAAAATTCCGTAATGATTAAAGATGCCGCCATTCCTCCAAAAATTGTTATGAATAACCATGGAAGTCTAGATCTAATTGGGTAGATTAATTTACCTTCTAAGAGTTTGTTTTCAGAAATATCTGAGGTTCCAGATAATTTGTAGATATCTTCGGTAGCTTCTTCGACAACAATATCAACGACATCATCAACTGTAATTATGCCTACTAATTTGTTCGTTGTATCTACAACTGGAAGAGCAATGAGATTGTATTTTTGGATCATTGCAGCAACATCTTCTTGATCCATACTTGTCGTGGCTTTTATTGGATAATCGTTTCGAATATCTTTAATGTTAGTTAACTTGTCCTTGATTAATAAGTCTCTGAGGGTGGTGTACCCAATGAGTCGTTTTTTTTCGTCTACGATAAAAATATAGTAAGAGACTTCTGAATTTGGAGGGGATTGTTTTTTAATGGCATGAATAGCTTCCTGAACATTTAATTTTTCAGGAATGGAAAGGAATTCGGACGTCATTAGTGATCCGGCTGTATCGTCGTCATAAGCAAGCAGTTCTTTTAGTTCTTTGGCTTCTTTTGGCGGGAGAGCATTAAAAATAAGTTGTGCTTTTTCGTTGTCGCTTTCAAATAGTTCTTCTATTAGGTCTACGGCATCATCAGGTTCCATTCGTTCGATATATTTGGCAGCAAGTTCCGTTTTGAATTGGGAAATTAATGGAATTTGATCTTCCATTTCCATTTCTTCTAAGACATCGACGGCTAAATCAGGATGAGCTATTTGAAAGAATGATTGTTTGGATTGATTTGGAAGTTCTTCAAGGGCATCGGCGATATCGGCTTCATGATACTTTAGGAAAAACAGATGAAATTGCTTTTTATTACCTTGTTTAATGAGGCGTTCAATTAAATTTATAAGGTGCTGATTTTTATTTTTGGTACTCATAGATAGACTCTATTTTATAGCGGAGGCAGCTATAATTCTAGGTTTATACTTCTTTTTAATATATTGTTGTTGTTTGCTTGCTTGTTTGTTCGTGTAATTATAGTGGTTTTGGTGAAAGAGTTTGATTAAAATTCGTAGAGTGTTGATGAATTCTAAAAGTTAGTGGTAGAATTTTTGTGAATCATTAAAAAGAATAAGATGTTTTATGAGTGTGAATGTGTAATATCGTTTTAATTAAATTAAAATGAAGTTTTCAATTCGAGCGATTAAATCAGTTTTTATTCTTCTTATGTTTTGGAACTAACACAACCTTATGAAAGGAGGCTTAGCCGAGAACCAAATAATTTTGGATTCGGATGATAGTATTAGTTTTTACACGTACGATTAAATTTTATTTTAAGCACAAATCAAGGAGATTTATTATGAAAAAAGTAATTTTAGCAGCAGTTTTGGCAGCATTAATGGTAGGAAGCACATTCGCAACTACAGTAGTTACACGTTTTGACGGAGAAGCTACTGACTATAGTATATATACTGACCTTAATGAGCAATTCGAACTTGTTTTCGGACTTGGTTTCTCTAACCAACAAGAAGTTACAATAGGGGGCAAAACTACTGATTCTTCATTAAACCTTTGGGGACATATTGGAGTAGCTACAGATTTTCCTTTGATTGGAAAAGCTGATGTAAAAGTATCTGTTTCTAAAACTGGAAGTAAAGATTTAGATATTGGTAGCATTTCTTTAACTAAAAATGCACTTTATAACTTGACTGACGACGTAGCAATTGGTGTTTCATGTGATATTTTGACATATGACATTGATAGCAAATTGTTAACGTTCCACAAAACTATTCAACCAGCTATTTCTGCAACAATAGAACTTAAATAAATTCGTTTTTAAACGACTTTTTAAAAGCCCGGGTGCTCCATCGCACCCGGGCTTTTTTTTTGCCTGATACCCACCCAAAATTACAATGACCATCTCCATATTTATATTTGTGTATAGGAATACACGGCATATAAATCTGAAAATTGTCATTGTAATTTTGGATGGGTATCTTTTGTTTTTTTTAAATGGTAACTAATTGGTTTGTTGCTTTGAATAAATAAGCTTATTATGTTCATTGAGACGTAGATGAAAAAAATGGGAGGATAGAAATGATACCGAGTGAACAGCTAAAAATACTTTCAGAGGTTGATATTCCTTTATTTAAAGATAAAATTGAGGGATTAGGGAACGGGCCTTTAATGGCGGAGTCTCTGGATGTTTTTCAGATTAATTTGGGAAAATTGTGTAATATGACTTGTTCTCATTGTCATGTTGAAGCTGGCCCAGATAGAACTGAAATAATGACTAAAGATATGTTAGAAATTTGTTTGCACGCAATTAGAAAAAGTGGAGCATCTACTGTTGATTTAACTGGGGGAGCTCCTGAAATGAACCCAGACCTAGAATGGTTTTTGGTTGAATTGAATGGGCTGGGTAAACGGGTTATTGTTCGGTCTAACCTAACTGTTTTATTGGTTCCTAAATATAGTAAGTATATTAATATTTTTGCAGATAATAATGTGGAAATTGTAGCATCATTACCGTGCTATGAAGAATCTAATACCGACGCACAACGTGGTAATTTAGTGTTCCAACGGAGTATTAAAGTTCTTAAGTTATTGAATGATAAGGGGTATGGTAAAGAAGGGTCAGGGTTGGTTTTGAATTTGGCACATAATCCTGTTGGGACTCATTTACCTCCGTCTCAGGCTAAATTGGAAGCTGACTATAAACGACGGTTATTTGATGATTTTGGGGTTTTGTTTAATTCCCTTTTTTGTATAACGAATATGCCAATTAGTCGGTATCTTGAATATTTGAAAGATACTGGCGAATTAAATGATTACTTACATCTTTTGGTAAATTCTTTTTCTTCATCGTCGGTTGCCAATGTTATGTGTAGAAATACGATTTCAATTAGTTGGGATGGATTTGTTTACGATTGTGATTTTAATCAGATGTTAGGATTACCTGTTTCTTATGGAGCACCTGCTAATATTAAGGATTTTGATTTGTCCAAATACTCTGGGCGAAAGATTGTTGTTCATAATCATTGCTTTGGGTGTACTGCGGGAGAAGGATCATCGTGCCAGGGTAGTTTGAACTAAGATTTATCGATTTTAGGTCTGTATGTTTCTTTGTTTTTTAGGAGCTTAATGGTAGATTAACCGTCTCCGGTTTTGACTTTCGTATTGTGCTTGCCTATTTGTGATAAGCCACACAATACGAAATCAAGCTGGCATTCTAGTCAGTTGACCAAGGTATACCTAGGTTATTTTTAGTGTTTTGGCTTTTTTCTCTTCTGACTTAGGAAGGTGGATGGTTAAGACTCCATCCGATATATTTGCTGTTGAATTTTCAAAATCAATATCGCCGACCTGCACGTTTCTACTAAAATTGCCGAATGAAATTTCTCTGTGGATGTAATTATCATTTTCAGTAGATACGTGATCTTTTTTGTTTCCACTTATTTTTAAAATTCCGTCATGGTACTCGATTTCAATATTATTTTTTTTTATTCCGGGAATTTCAGTTATGACGGTAACCGAATCTTTCGTTTCTTTTAGGTTTAGTCGAGCAACCCATTGTTTTGTTTCAACAGTTTCTGGATTAAAAAGTGTTTGAAAGAAATCGGTATATATATCATTTGTTTCCGTCGGATGGATAAAAGCGTTAATTGCTTCAGTGCACATATTATTTGTCCTTTGGCGCGATTTATTATTTATTATGTAGTTCATAATTTTCTCCTTTAAATTTGTTTTACACCTTTCCTAATGCAAAAAGCATGCCAAATATGATTTTTATTTCAGGTTTTTATGGGAGCACCGTTTTTTTGTAGGGTTGAAGCTATGAATTTTGTTCTCAGTTTGGGGCCCTTATGTTTTCTAAACTGATTGAGAGAGAGAAGGTCGTTTTTTTTAATTAATGCAGATACAGATGGCTAAAGGGATATGGAATTGTGAACAATTTGTACGGTTAATTGTATAGAAATTGGACAGTGTATAAAGATTTTTGGCGAGTAGGTTTAATGGTTTGATTTATTTGTAGGTAAGGGGTCGCAACATTTGGTGTGACGTAAGGACTCTATTGGGATGGGATGCGGTTTATTTTACTACTATATTTAGAAGTTTATTTTTAATGAGAATTGATTTAATTATCGTTTTTCCCTCAATATAGTTTTTTATTTTTTCACTATTTTTCGCCAATTCTTCGATTTCTGATTGTTGAATGTTTGAAGGGACTACTAGTTTATCTCTAACTTTTCCATTTACTTGTAAGACGAGAGTAAATTCTTTGTCCACAAGTTTAGATTCGTCTGCAATTGGCCATGTGTCTGAATGTACACTTGTAGAATGACCTTCTATTTTCCACATTTCTTCTGCAATAAAAGGGGCGAATGGGGCTATTAACAAGGTTAGGGTTTTGATTGCTTTTTTAGATGTTGTATTTGAATACATAAAGTTTACAAGTTCCATGAGTCTACTAATTGCCGTGTTATAAGAGAATCTTTCGATATCATGTGTGACCTTTTTGATGCATTTATGTATTTCTTTTTCGAGTTTATCTGTGTGCTCAAATGTAAACACACTTGGTTCATCAACAAGCCGAAAAACCCGGCAAAGAAACCTAAAGCTTCCTTCTACAGCTTGATCTGACCAATCTAAATCTCGTTCGACAGGCGCTCCAAATAATATAAACAGTCGAGCGGTATCAGCACCGTATTTTTTTATAATGTCACCCGGGTCGACTGTGTTTCCCAATGACTTCGACATTTTGACACCATCTTTTAAAACCATTCCTTGAGTAAGTAGCCGTTTAAATGGTTCGTCTACATTTACTAGCCCAAGGTCACGTAATGCTTTTGTGAAGAACCTTGAATAAAGAAGATGTAAAACAGCATGTTCGACACCGCCTATATATTGATCAACAGGTGCCCATTTTTCTACTTCGTTCCCGTTAAATGGGGCTGTTGAATTTGTAGGAGAACAATATCTCATAAAATACCAAGACGAATCGACGAATGTGTCCATGGTATCTGTTTCCCGCTTAGCATTTTTACCACATGAAGGGCATGTCGTATTTACAAAGTCGTCTAATTTATCAAGAGGGTTTCCTGTTCCTTCAAAGGATACATTTTTTGGAAGCTCGATTGGAAGATTAGCTTCCTTTTCTGTGACTATTCCACATGTGTCACAATATATGATTGGAATAGGCGTTCCCCAATACCGTTGTCTAGAAAGTAACCAATCTCTAAGTTTGTAGTTTACTGTTTTTCGCCCGACATTTTTTTCTTCTAAAACAGACGTTATTTGTTTTTTAAAGTCTTTGCTTTTTAAGCCAGAAAATTCGTTAGAATTAACCATGATACCGGCTTCTGTATATGCTTGTTTTAGTGGGTTTGAGATTGAAGTTGAATCTAAAGTTATGACGTTTTCTTTGTTTGATTTGTTTGGAAAAGGTTGAATGACTTCCTTAATTGGAAGATTGTTGTTTGTTGCAAATTGAAAGTCTCGCTCATCGTGGGCAGGAACAGCCATAACGGAACCTGTTCCATAATCCATTAGGACATAGTCAGAGATCCAAATAGGAAGACTTTCTCCTGAAAAAGGACATGTAAAATACTCACCAATAAATACGCCTTCTTTTTTTTGCGTTTCGTCAGTTCGTTCAATTTTAGTTTTTGCTTTTGATTTTTTAATAAAGTCTAATGTTTTTGCTTCGTATTTTGTTCCCTTTGTCCATTCGATGACTTTTGGATGCTCTGGTGCCATAACTAAATATGTAATTCCATATACAGTATCTGGACGTGTGGTAAAAACTGTTAATTTTTCATTTCTATCTACGATATTAAAATCAATTTCGGCCCCTTCTGAACGACCGATCCAGTTTTTTTGCATGGTTTTAACTTTTTCAGGCCATCCGTCTAATAGGCTAATATCATTTAGAAGGTCTTCAGCATAGTCGGTAATTTTAAAGAACCATTGCTCTAGATTTTTTTGGAGAACGTCTGATTTGCATCTCCAGCATTTACCGTTTTCTACCTGTTCGTTTGCAAGAACAGTTGCACAAGGCGTACACCAATTTACAGGAGCCTTCTTTTTGTAAGCGAGTCCTTTGTCATATAGTTTTAGAAATATCCACTGATTCCATCGGTAATAAGTATCTAAACAGGTCACTACTTCTCGTTTCCAATCATAACTAAAGCCAAGTTGAACTTGCTGTTCTTTCATCTCTTCAATTTTTTTTAAGGTCCATATTTCTGGATGAATGTTATGTTTTTTTGCTGCATTTTCAGCGGGAAGGCCTAAAGAATCGTACCCCATCGGATAAAGAACATTAAAACCTTGCATGCGTTTGAATCGAGCTAATGCATCGCCAATGGAGTAGTTTCGAACATGGCCCATATGTAATTTTCCAGAAGGGTAAGGAAACATCTCCAGAACATAATAGTTTTTTTTTGTCGGATCTGACCCCGTTTTATGGAGGTTGGATTCTTCCCATTCGGTAATCCAGTTTGGCTCTATGTCTGACGGTATATATGGCATGGTTGGAAATTATATCTTATTTCTTTTCGTTTGATGAGATCTAAGTTCAAAATATCTTTAATTCACTTTGTTTAACGCTTAGATTCACTTAAATTAACGTGTTATGTTTAAGTGTTTCTTGAATTAAAAATGCATCTGCAATTGTTAATGCTGTCATTGCTTCCACAACAGGAACAACTCGAGGACATATACATGGATCATGTCGACCTTTCACGCTTAGCGATGTTTCTTCTGATTCTTTTGTTACTGTTTTTTGCATTTTTGTAATCGAAGACGGTGGTTTGACAGCAACTCGAAATTTAATTGGTTCTCCAGAAGTTATTCCGCCAAGGATTCCTCCAGCATGATTTGTGTCTGTAGTAATTGACCTGTTTTTGAGAATGAACGCATCATTATTTTCCGATCCTTTCATGGATGCTACGTCAAAGCCTTTTCCGAATTCAATGCCTTTAATAGTGCCAATAGACATCATTGCGTGAGATAATGTCGCGTCAATTTTATCGAATACAGGGTCTCCCAATCCAACTGGGCAACCTTCGATAAGTGTTTCGACTACTCCTCCGAGAGAATCGCCATCTTTTTTTGCTTGTTCGATCAGTTCAATCATTTTAATCGCTTGTTTTTTATCAGGACATCGAATGATATTTTTTTCAATTTCTGAGAGATCGATTGTTTTAGCCTTAACTCCGTAAACTTCTTTTGTGTAGGAAACAATTTTAATGCCTTTCGAAAGGAGCCATTTTTTTGCAATGGCTCCCGCTGCTACTCTAGCAGCCGTTTCTCTCCCAGAAGAGCGCCCACCACCACGGTAGTCCCTAAATCCGTATTTCTTTTCAAATGTATAGTCGGCATGGCCTGGGCGGTATAAATCTTTAATGTGTGAATAGTCTTTTGATTTTTGGTTTGCGTTTCTGATTAATAGACAAATTGGAGTGCCTGTCGTTTTTCCTTCAAATATTCCGGATAAAATTTCTACAGTATCCGCTTCATTTCTAGGTGTCGTTACTTTTGATTGGCCTGGACGACGACGGTCTAGCTCAAATTGTATATCTGATTCGTTAATTGGTAGCCCTGCGGGGACGCCGTCTAATGTGACGCCTAATGCTGGGCCATGGCTTTCTCCAAACGTTGTAATTGCGAGTAATTTTCCAAAAGTGTTTCCAGCCATATTATTTCCTTTATTAGTTAGTCTTAAGTTGTGTAAATAGTTTATCTCGGATTTGTAAGTGATGGAAGCATTCAAAATTTCGAGTTTTATAATTAGTAGGAGTTAGCTTAAGATTGGGGTGTGAAAAATAAGGATGCATGTATTAGGGCTTTGGAGAAATGGGGTGGGAATTGTTTGGCCTATTCTTGTCTTCAACCAGGGTTGTCTAGATTTGGAACGGCGACTAGGGGATTTATCTTTTTTAGACGTCCATTTAAAATTTGTCGATCGACTGATGGTAAGTCTTGGGATTCTTTATACACGAAAAAAACTGGAGTGAGACTTTTGAAGTTATTAAGAAAAATTTATTCTCCTTTAGTTGTATTGGGCGATGGGTTATTAAATTTGGAAATAGCTGAAGAAACAATTGATAAATTTCTTAGGACGAACTGTACCGTTAGTTTTTGTCATATTGGGGAGGGTATGGCAAAAATTTTATCTAAAAAGGGATTTTATAGTACGCCTATGGGGTATGAAACGGTCATAGATTTGCAGACATTTAATCCGACGTGGCGTACACATCGATGGCTTATGATGACACGGAAAAAAGCGTCAAAAGAGTTGGTTGTTAAAGAACAAAGATGTAGCGATGTGTTAGAAGACGATTTTTATCGAATAGATAAAAAATGGAGGCGTTCTAAAAAACAGTCCTTTAAAAACCAAGCTTTTTTGACTCGACCAATTCTATTTAAACAACAACCCGGAGTGCGGTATTTTTTTGCTTATGAAAACGATAGTATGGTTGGATTTCGTTTGTTCGATCCTATGTACAAAGATGGGCGCGTATATGGGTATGCGGCCTCTATAAGTAGATATGATCCCGATACAGTTTCGGGGTGTTCTACTTTTTTATTGTTAGAAGGGATTGATGTTTTTAAAAAAGAAGGACTTTCTGAATTGTCGTTGGGGTTATCTCCATTCAAGCTAAATTCCTTAGACCAACATAAACAGGAGGACGTGGTCATATCGGAACGGATTAAACTATCTATGCTCACATTTTATTTGTTTAAATGCTTTTTTAGAATGAATGGATTTTTTTATTCTTTTAATGGGATATCTTTATATAATAGCCACTTTAAAGCGAGAGCTCGTGCTGTTTATTTTGCTTCAAAACAAAATCTACCTTTATTTTCTATTATTTACTCATACTTAAATACAATTAACCCTTTTTCTTTATTCTTTAAAAAATCTTAATTTCGAAAATTGGGTAGGTGCGAGTAACCTGTCTGGGTTGGAGTGGGGTGTGCCAGATATTTGATTGATTCAGAACAGGCTTTGACTGGGCATGGATTTGATTTTTTATTTGATTTGATTTACTTTGAAAATGTGATTATTTCTATAATTGTTCCTATTTTCAAAGAATCAAAGGATGTAGTTCAAAAATTTTTAGGTGATTTTGAGTTGATTCCAAGTTCAGTGCTCGACTCAATTGAACTTATAGTGGTGATACCTTGTGAGGACACAACAGATTATCTTTATTTAGAAGTATACACCTTTTTGAACGTCGTTCGCTCTAAAAATAGAGGGAGGGCGGCTCAATTAAATTTTGGAGCTCAATGCTCTAGGGGGTCTGTGCTCTGGTTTTTACATGTTGACTCTATGGTTCCTAATAATTTTTTTGATTTAATTGGTAATACCATGGGGGGATGTGATGCCTCTGCCTTTTCGTTAGAAATTTTCCCATCGTCTTTATGGTTTACATTTGTTTCTGCAGCAACTAATTTGAGAACCAAATTGACATCTTGTCCCTATGGAGACCAAGGTATTTTTGTAAAAAAATCAGTGTTTATTAATATTGGTGGGTTTGATGATGTTGAATTTTTAGAAGATGTTTTGTTTATGAGAAAAATAAAGGCGAGTCGAACACCTTTTCAAGTGGTGTCTGAAAAAATTAGAACCTCCAATAGACGATGGATTGAAAATGGAGTTGTGTATACGACCCTAAAGAATCGATTTATTATGTTATTATTTTGGTTTAAAATTCCCCCTCA
>JABIQV010000124.1 GCA_018699495.1 bacterium
ATTAATATGCGGCACAAAACTAGAAAGTCAAACTGAGCTATTTTCTCTTCGTTTAGCTGGGATTACATCTATTAATATGCGGCACAAAACTAGAAAGTCAAACTGAGCTATATTTTTGTGCCATTAGTTTATAGTTAATCATTCATCCTAAAATAGGGAAGCTAAATTAAACTTGGTTTTGTTCGGTGAGGTTAGTCACAATAGGTTAGCCATTTATCCCATTTGGGGGCGTGCCCTTTTACTGCAGAGAAGAACTCGTCTTGCATTTGTTTTGTAATATGACCTCTTGATCCATTTCCAATTATATAGTTATCAATTTCTCTTATTGGGGTTATTTCAGCAGCTGTTCCCGTAAAAAATAATTCATCGGCTAGCAGAAGTTCGTCTTTTAGAATGGACTCTTCTTTAACGGTATATCCCTTTGAGTTGGCAATTTCAATGATAGACTGTCTTGTTAATCCGTTTAGTATTTGGTCACTTACTGGAGGCGTTTTTAGTATGCCATCTTTTACCATGAAAATATTTTCTCCTGGTCCTTCAGCTACTGTACCTTTTAAATTCAATAATATGGCTTCGTCGAATCCACATTCTATAGCCTCTTGTTTTGCAAGAATTGAGTTCGCATAGTTTCCAACGCATTTAGATTGGGTTGGTATGATTTGGCTATCAATTCGTTTCCAAGAACTCATTTTGCATCGAACCCCTTTTGTAAGGCCTTCTTCTCCTAAATAAGTTCCCCATGTCCAGGCCGCAATAATTGTTTCAATGGGATTTTTCCCAGGGCTGATTCCAAGGTCTCCATAACCACAATAAACGAGTGGACGAATATAGCATGATTTTAACTCATTTTTCACAATAAGATTTTTTGTTGCGTCTATTAATTCTTCAGATGTGAATGGGACGTTGAATTTATATAGTTTTGCGGAATTTATAAGTCTGTCATAATGCTCTTTTACTTTAAAAATTGCAGGGCCTTTAGGGGTTTCATATGCACGGATACCTTCAAAAACAGCGGAACCATAATGAAGACCATGAGATAATACGTGGGTCGTTGCTTGATTCCAATCAATTAATTTCCCGTTTTTCCAGATCCATTTTGTTTCTTTCATTTGTAACTCCTTAAGTTTTAAAAATTATACATAATTGATTCATTAAACCCAAGTTTCAATTATATTTTTTTCATATGTAATTTAAGTTTTTTTTAAATTTATGTTGATTTTTTATAGTCCGTACGAATTTTTTTTAATAAACTATTTAATGGTAGATGGGTACTCGTTTGACGGTAAATATCGATAGATTTTGTGATAACTATGCAATATAATGGTGGACTATGGTTGTAATTATTAGTGGAGCTACTTCAGGAATCGGTTTGTACTTGGCAGAGCGTTACGCGAAAGAAGGGCATAGTGTTTGTGGATTAGGTAGAAATAAGAAACGATGCGATAACTTAAGCCGTATTCTTGCCTTATATTCTGATTCTTATTTGGTAATTTCTTGTGACGTTCGAGATAAAGCCTCTGTCGAACTTGCCGTTTCTGATTGCAAGTCAAAGCTGGGTTCAATCGATTGTCTTATAGCAAATGCTGGAGTGAGCATATCATCTCCGGGTATCAATTTTAATATTCGAGTATACGAAAAGGTATTTCAGACAAATGTCTTTGGCGTTTTAAATCTAATTCATGCTGTTTTACCAGATATGATTGATAGAAGAGCAGGTCATTTGGTTGGGATTGGAAGTTTGGCAGCTTATAGAGGATTACCTGGCGCTGGTGCTTATTGCTCAAGTAAGGCCGCTCTTGTTACTTTTTTAGAAAGTTTGAGGTTGGATGTTTCTGAATTTAATATTGATGTATCTGTAATTAATCCTGGATATATACGGACTCCATTAACAGACAAAAATAGATTTAAAATGCCATTTTTAATGAGTATTGAGACGGGTGGGTCTATTATTTATAATGCCATTAAAAAGCGAAAGGCGATTTATTCTTTTCCATTTCCATTGTCATTTTTGGTTAAGCTAGCAAGAGTTTCACCAGTTTTTTTATATGATTTTTTTGTAAGAAGATTTAAAAATGATAAGGATACGTCTACAGACTACAAAGAATTAAATTCTTGATTCGATAAGAATAGCGCATTTTTTTTTTAACGGTTGTGGGTTCTTCACTTTTCATAAAATTCTCACGTTTAATTTCTCTTATTTATGGGAATTTTTTAAATATGAAAAGAGAAAAAATGGTGGGCACCTTTTCTGGAACTTTAACTGAGGCACTGTTTAATCGGTTATTAGATGACGACGTATCTTTAATTCAATTTGTAGATTCATATGGTCAAAACTTACTTCATTTACTAAGCAAAAATCAGTTGAATGTTTTGGATGTTTCAACTGAGGATGTTATCACTAAGTTAAGTCCCTTTTTTTATATTCTAGATGTCCTAAATTATGAAAATAGAACCGTTTTTGAATTAGCTATAGAAAATGAAAATTGGATGTTAGTGACCATGATTTTTAGACTTTACAAGTCTAAAAAGGGACGGGGAACTAAAAATTTTTTTCAATCGATGACGTTTGCCTTACATAACCTGGCCATCCGCGACTTAAATAAAGTAAAACATATCGGATATTATTTGGACTTTGTAGATAAACTGTTAAACGTTAACAATTTGAATAGAAAAGATTCTCTTGGACGACGCCCCTTAGACCTTTCCATTATTTTTAGAAATGATATGTTCATAAAGGTTTTTCTTTCTAAAGTGATAAAAAAGGATATTAATTTTCGCCGTGTAAGAGGTTTTGGTGCATTACTTGTATACGCAATTTATTTCAAAAAAGAAGACGTTCTTTTTATGCTTATTCAGACAAATCCGTCTATAATTAATACTAAATGTTTACTCCATATGGATTTTTATCGGCCTGAGTTTTTTAGGTTTTTACTGGACGAATACTATCAGGTAATCGATTTTTCAAAAAAGGATAAAAATGGACGATCAGTTGATGCTTTTTTTCAAAACTCCGAACGATATGACTTGAATAACATTTTAAAAAACTTCAAACGTAATTAAAAGGTCGGAAGATACGGCAAGCAAACTCCTTCGTTTGTATATGGGAATAAGTTTGACCGTTTAGTCTAGAAAGTTAAAGAAAACTTTCTAGACTAAATTAAGAGTGATGACTTAAATTTTTTGGAGATAGCTAATCATTTGGTCAAGACCAAAAATAAGTCAGCTTTGGTTGTTTCACAGCGCGTGCTTCATCAAATCGTCGATAAGGCGCATTTATTGGTGCTTCATGAAGAAGTTTAGGCTCAGAAACTATTTCTTTTTTTATTTTTATCATTGCCTCAATAAAATTATCGATTTCTGCCACAGGTTCAGATTCTGGAGTTTCTATCATTAGTGCTTCAGATACAATTTGTGGAAAATATATTGTTGGAGGATGAAATCCATAGTCCATTAGTCGTTTCGCTACATCTAAAGCTCTCACACCATATTCCTTTTTTTCCTTTTTTAACGATATGATAAATTCGTGTTTACATGGAGATGGCGTAGCTATATCGTAGTGGGGTTCTAGTTTTTTCTTCATATAGTTGGCTAATAGAACAGTGTTCTCTGAAACTTCTTTAAGTCCCTCGCTTCCTAAACTCCTTATATAGGTATAGGCGCGAACTAATATTCCAATATTCCCAAAAAAACCATGTACACGACCCACTGAATCTTTTGTTCCCTTGTCGTAACGGTATACGTTTTTATCTCGAATAACTCTAGGCGCGGGTAAATATTTAATTAAATGTTTAACGACCCCTACTGGGCCTGCTCCAGGGCCACCACCACCGTGAGGCGTTGAGAATGTTTTATGTAGATTTAAATGGCATATATCGAATCCGGAAACAGCGGGAGAAGCATATCCCATAATTGCATTTGCGTTTGCACCATCCCAATAAACAAGGCCATCAACGGCGTGTATTAGTTTTGTAATTGTTGCAATATTTTTGTCATAAACGCCTAATGTATTTGGGTTTGTAATCATAAGCCCAGCAACATCGTCAGTTAATTTTAATTTCAGATCATTGATATCCATTTGTCCGTCTATCGTTTTTACGTTTACTGCTTTCCAACCAACTCCGGTTACGGAGGCAGGATTTGTTCCGTGCGCGGAATCCGGTATAAGTATGATGTTTTTATTTAGGTTGTTATTATTTTTATGATAAGCCTTCATAATTAATAAACCAACATATTCTCCTTGGGCACCCGCTGATGGTTGGAGTGAAAAAGCAGAAAATCCAAATATTTTGCATAAACTTTTTTCCAAATCGTAAAGTAAAGCAAGTGTACCTTGGCAATCACTTTCGTCTTGGTGAGGGTGTCCATTTTTGAATCCATCAATACTAGCAACGTCTTCATTGATTTTTGGATTGTATTTCATCGTACACGATCCTAGAGGATAGAATCCATCATCAATTCCATAATTTAGTTTTGATAATTTTGTATAATGCCTTACGATTTCTATTTCTGAAACTTCAGGAAGCCTTGGCTTTTCAGTTCTTAGAAGGCCATTTTCTTCTAATTTGTTGAAATTTATTTGAGGCAAAAAATCATTTGGAAGGCGACATGCGGACTTTCCTTGAAGAGAATAATCATAGATCAATGTTTTTTCTTTCGGTAATTCATTAGGTTTTGAAACACTTGTATCGTTAGTTTCTGGAGTGTTTAACTTTTTTGTTAGTTTAGATATCATTTTTCTTCAAATTCCTTTAAAGCGTCAATTAATAAGTTAAGCTCTATTTGCGATTTCATTTCAGTTACACTTATTAATATAACGTTTTTTGACGATTTATAATAAGGTGCCATGCTTAATCCTCCTAAAATGCGTTTCTTTTTTAAGCGGGATAAGAGGTGTTTTGCATCTGTAGGCAGAGACAATAGAAATTCGTTGTATGTCGGTGTCTGATTTAAAACTTCAAATCCTTTTAATTTAGAACATTCTTTTTTCAAATATTCAGATTTTTTATAACATTGTTCGGCTACTTTTCTTAATCCGTTAGGGCCCATATATGATAGAAAAAGAGTCGCGCATAGAGCCATTAACCCTTGGTTTGTACATATGTTAGATAACGATTTTTCACGTCTGATATGTTGCTCTCTTGTTTGGAAGGTTAACACGTATCCCGTTTTCCCGTCTTGATCAACGGTTTCACCTACGATTCTTCCAGGTAAAAGGCGTAAATACTCTTTTTTTGCGGCAATTAAACCTAATCCCGGACCTCCGTAAAAATTGGATATTCCTAAATTCATTCCTTCGGCAACGGCTATATCGGCACCTAGTTCCCCTGGCGACTTTAAAAGTGCTAAAGAAGTTGGATTGCATAAAAATATAGAAGCAACATTTTTTGATGAAGCGTACTCTGTTATTTCCGAAAAATTAATTACGTTTCCGAAAAAATCAGGATAAGGCAGAACTGCAGCCGCGTATTCTTCAGATATTTTTTTCTTAAAGTCACCAACATTGAAATGATAAAATAGATCGGAATTGAAATAATCTATAGTTACGCCTTTGGGCTCTAAATATGTTTTTAGAACGTCTTTGTAATTTGGAGGAATACGGTCTGGTATTAATATTTTAAATTTCTTTTTGGCATTTATCGCTACAACACATGCTTCTGCAAGAGCAGATGCTCCGTCATACAATGACGCATTAGCGATATCTAAACCCATTAATTCGCTTATCATTGTTTGAAATTCAAAAATAACTCTAAGGTTTCCTTGGCTGATTTCTGGTTGATAAGGTGTGTAGGAAGAATAAAATTCAGAACGTCCTGCAATATGTTTTATAATTGAGGGGATATAGTGTTCTCCAATTCCGCCGCCTAAGAAGGAGACGTAGTCGTCTGAGTTTTTATTTTTTGAAGCTAAGCCTTTGCTTGATTTCATTATATCAATTTCAGATAGGCTAGGAAGCCCCTCAAAGGATAAAGGTCTATTTGACTTTGGAATATCTTCAAATAAGTCAGATATTTTTTCTTTCCCTAAAAAAGCTAATAGCTCACTTTTTTGGGACGCTGTAATTGGTGAATAATACATTATAGTGTTTCCAAAAAGTCCTGATATTCTTTTTCATTCATTAGGCTATTAAATTGTTCTTTAGAATCGGTTTTTATCTTGATTAACCATTCAAAATCTTTTGCGTTGTCATTAAGTAAACTTGGTTCATCAACGAGTTTTTGGTTTATGGCTGTAATTGTTCCATCGATGGGCATGTAAAGACTTGAAACTGTTTTGACAGATTCGATTGTTCCAAATTCGTCTTCTTTTTTAATTTCAATATTTTCTTCAGGTAATTCAACGAACACTATTTCTCCTAATTCATCAATCGCATATTCTGAGATTCCAATGGTAAATCCATCTGATTCTTCTTTTACCCATTCATGATCATTTGTGTATTTTATCATTTGATTTCCTCTTTTCAATTTTCGGTCCCAATTGACATTCAATTTAATTTTTTGACGCTAAATTTAATTTTTTTGAAATCCTTATTGTTAGCATTTAAAAATTATACCTAATTTCTTAAAATAAATTAACAGTCGAAATATATGTATATCGTTAATAATTTAGATTTATTTTTCTATTTATATTTATTTCCCTCTATTTTTTTATTTTTTAGTCTGATTTTCTATTAAAATGTCTATATTTTTCGTTAATTCACTTATTTTTTTATTTTGAAAAATTATTAATAGCCTTTTTGTTGAGTCACTGTGTTTTTTTGTATTTCTCCTTGATGAATTGCCATTAGTGTAGTCCAGTTTTTCGCATTATCAGAAGAGGACTCAATGATTTTTTCTTTTAGAATTAATACATTTGGTTTTTGGAAAAGGGTAAGGCCAGCAGGTTTAATGTTTAATAGGCGGTGGTTTGAACTTATTAACGCTAAGGCAAATTCTTCGATGGTTCCAATGTTTAAGGTCATCCAGGTTGAAAGTGCCCTTGTTATAGAATGATTTTTGGATTCACCGCTTACCCAATTTAATGTTCCGTTTTTTATTCCGTAACTTATAAATTCTTTGTCAGAAGATGAACGGTGGGAATCGTCATTGAAATAATCCCAGCTGACTCCTCCAAAAAGTTGGCTTGAGGGGTGTTCCAATTTTAATTTTTCGAACAGTAAAATATCATTTTTGGATTGGATGGGGTAGATGAAGAACGATAAACGGTCATTTGGTTTAAATGAATCAATATTCGATGGCGATATAACTTGATGTGGGAAAGGGATAGAAAATCCTTTTTCTGTAATTGAAAGCTTGTCTAGTTGGGGAATTCCTTCAAAAATCACATCTGACGTTTTTTTTGTTGATGGATTTGTTTTTATTGAATAGCTGTCAGTAATGTTGTGGAATATGTAGGCTCTATCCAAGTCATAAACAGGCATATCCAAGTCATCTGGTAGATAGCCAATTCCAGAAACTTTTCCATTTTTTATTAAGAGATTAGTTACAGAAAACTTTTTTGTTATTTTGTCAAAAGTTCGACCATTGAGTAGAAAATAGTTTTGATTTTTATTCATTGTTACGAAACTTCCTTCCAGTTTTTTCCGTGACCAAGATCAACATTGAGAGGAACTTTAAGAGAAACGGCTTGTTCCATTGTCGTTTTAATTAAAGGAATAAGGATTTCTAATTCAGAATCAGGGGCATCGAATACAAGCTCATCGTGTACTTGAATAATAAGTTTGGTTTTTAATTGTTTTTTTATTAATTCCTTTTGCATGTTTATCATAGCTATTTTAATGATATCAGCGGCAGTCCCTTGCACTTTTGTATTAACAGCTATTCGTTCAGCGAATTTTCTGGCAGAGACGCTAGAACTTAATATATCTGTAATCGGGCGTTTTCTTCCAAATTCTGTAACGACATAACCTGTATCTTGAGCTTCTTTTATAGAGTCATCAATAAATGTTTGTATTTTTGGAAATTTTGAATAATAGGAATCAATGATTTCCTTTGCTTCACTTCTTGAAATTTTTAAATTTTCGGATAATCCAAAAGCGGATATTCCATATAAAATTCCAAAGTTCACGGCCTTAGCTTTATATCTTTGTTCTTTTGTAATCTCTTCAACTGGCGTATGAAATACAATAGATGCTGTTGAAATATGTATATCTTGGTTGTTGTTAAAAGCATCTATTAAGTTTTCATCATTCGATAAGTGGGCAATGATTCGTAATTCGATTTGGGAATAATCCGAAGAAATAATGGACCAGTTTTTATGGGACGGGATAAAACATTTTCTTATTTCAAGGCCTTCTTCTGTTCGGATAGGAATATTTTGTAAATTTGGGTTTGTCGATGATAAGCGACCCGTTTGAGCAATCGCTTGATTAAAGGATGTGTGAATTTTTTTTGTTCTGTCGTTAAGTAGTTGTGGAAGTACAGATACATAGGTGTTTAATAGTTTTTCTATAGTTCTAAAAGACAGTAGATAGTCTGCTATTTCGTGTTTTCCTTTTAACTTTTCAAGAACGGAGGCATCCGTTGAATATCCTGTTTTTGTCTTTTTTATAACGGGTAATTTCAGTTTTTCGAATAAAATATAACTTAATTGTTTTGGTGATTTGATATTAAATGATTCCTCAGCTAATTTGTGAATTTTTTCCGTTAATTCTTTCCCTTTTAATGTCAGTGATTTTTGGTAATTTATCAAAAAATTAGGGTCCAGAGAGACGCCGTTACATTCCATGTCGGCCAATACCGATTGAACAGGTATTTCAATTGTATTAAATATTGAGTCTAAATTTTCTGTTTTAAGATGAGGGGCGAATATTTGAAAAAGTTGCCAGGTTAAATCTGCATCAGCACATGCGTATTCACAAGCTTCTGAAACCGGAACTTGGTCGAAACGTAATGTTGTTTTTTCTTTTTTTGTCAGGTCGTCATAGTTTGTCATTTCGATGTTTAAATGTCGTGATGCTAAGGCTTTCAGACCTATCTTGTCTGTTGGATAAAGAAGGAATGCAGCAAGCATCGTGTCAAAAGAAATGTTTTTTAAGGCGATATTATAATTTTTTAGAACAGAAATCTCGTATTTTCCATTATGTGTAATTTTAGATATTTTTGGGTCTTCAAATATGGGTTTAAGTAATTTAAGGAATGGGTTAAGAACGAATAAATCGTTTGTTTCAGACTCAAGGCTTTGAAAAAGAGTTCCACATTTTATCTGATTTAAGTCGTCGGAATTAATGAATTTATTTAGAGCTAAATAATACGCTTCATTTTTTGAATTAGAAAAAGATATTCCGACAATTTGAGCATCTATGGCATGTTTTGAAGTTGTTTCAAGATCGAAAGAGAACGTGCTACCAAGTTTACTTATTAGATTAATTAATTCTTTTTCAGATTTTATTAGTTGGTATGTTGTTAATCTAGCTTCTTTAGGTTGATTAATTATCGGTGTGGTTTCTAAACTATTGGAAAACCCGAGCGTTGTTTCACCTGCATTCTCTGATTGAAGTGTAGATAGTGTATTGGTTTCTAAATCTATTTGCTTAATTTTATCGTTACGTTTAGGTATTTTTCTTGAGTATTTTTTTAATAGGCTAACAAAATTATAAGTTTCAAAGATAGAAACGATGGATGTCCAATTTGGACTAAAGGCATATTGGTCTAAATTAGTATCAATAGGAGCATCTTTTACAATTTTAACTAAGTCATAAGAAAGAAAAGCTGTTTCTTTGTCTACCTCTAATTTAGTTTTAACGGAGGCTGATTTGATGGAGGCTATATTATTGTAAATATTTATTAAGGTTTCATGTTCGGTGAGAAGTGAGGTTGCGGTTTTATCTCCAATTCCTTTTACACCAGGAATATTATCGCTGGAATCGCCCTTCAGAGCTTTGAAATCTATGAGTTGCTTTGGTGAAAGTTGATATTTTTTCTTAACATCGTCGGGAGTATATACTAAAAACGGAACGTTACCCTTGCCACTCATGACAACCTTAGTTAGCGGTGTAACGAGTTGTAGAGCATCTGTATCTCCTGTCATTATATAGGATTCGATATGTTTGGATTCAGCAATTGATGAAAGTGTTCCAAATAAATCGTCGCCTTCATATCCGGCCAAATCTAGAGATTTTATGTTTAACTCTTCTAATATTCGTCTTAGGACAGGCATTTGTACTTTGAAATTGTCTGGGGCGGGCGGGCGGTGAGCTTTATAAGGTTTGTACATTATGTGTCTGTGGGTAGGTTCTCTTCTATCAAAACATATACATAATAAATGGGGGTTGAATTCTTCTATGCTTTTGAAGAGCATTGCAATAAATCCATAGACTGCATTTATAGGATCTCCATTAGGTAAGGTTAACGAATCCGGAAATGCATAAAACGCACGGTAGGCTAAGGAATGTCCGTCAACAATCATGAATTTTTTTGTTAGTGTATCTGTAAAATTAATCATAGTTTTTTAGTATAGGGTGTATTGTTTTATCATTCAAACTACAGCTAACTGATAAATCGCGTTATAATCTAAATTTAGAATTGAAAAAAATAGAAATTGTTGTAATGGTTACGTGTAAAAAACAAGGAGACAGATTACGTGTTTAGAAAAATATTAATTGCCAATAGAGGCGAAATTGCAATTCGAGTCATTCGCGCATGTAAAGAATTAGGTATTCTTTCGGTTGCTGTTTATTCGGAAGCAGATAAAAATTCATTGCATGTGAAACTTGCTGATGAAGCGATATGTATAGGGCCAGCAGCCGCTGGGAAAAGTTATTTGGATATTCCAACAATAATATCTGCTGCAGAGGTTTCGGGATCAGAGGCGATTCATCCCGGGTATGGGTTTTTATCAGAAAATGCTTATTTTAGTGAAGTATGTGAAGCTAACAAGATTGTTTTTATTGGGGCGTCACCAAAAAATATTAGATTGATGGGCAACAAAGGCGTTGCTAAGAAAACAATGCAGAAATTTAAAGTGCCTGTTGTTCCTGGATCTGATGGGATTATTCAATCTGAATCTAATTTGGAAGACGTTGCTAAAGAAACTGGCTATCCGCTTATTATCAAAGCAACAGCCGGTGGTGGCGGAAAAGGGATGCGTGTTGTTGAATCAGAGGCCGAGTTAATTTCTTTGTATAGGATGGTTGTTCAGGAAGCGAAGTCAGCATTTGGAAATGGGGATGTTTATATTGAAAAGTATGTTCAAAACCCTCGCCATGTTGAGATTCAAATTTTATCTGATAAAAAAGGAAATGTGGTTCATTTAGGGGAAAGAGATTGTTCTATTCAACGTAGACATCAAAAATTAGTTGAAGAGTCTCCGTCTCCTTTTATAACGGAAAACACGAGAAAAAAAATGTGTGAAGCGGCCGTTATGGCGGCTAAATCGATACGTTATCAAGGTGCAGGAACAGTTGAGTTTTTGGTAGATAAAAATCAAGATTTTTATTTTATGGAAATGAATACTCGAATTCAGGTAGAACATCCGGTAACGGAAATGGTGACTTCTATTGATTTAATCAAAGAGCAAATAAAAATTGCTAGTACCAATAAATTGTCATTAAAACAACGTGATATTCACTTTAATGGACATTCTATAGAGTTAAGAATAAATGCAGAAGATTTTACTAGAAACTTTGCTCCTAGTCCGGGAACAATTAATCTGTATTTACCGCCTGGTGGATTTGGAGTTAGGGTTGATTCCCATGTTTATCCTGGATATAGTGTGCCTCCAAACTATGATTCCATGGTAGCAAAGTTAGTTATTTGGGGAAAAGATCGAGATGAAGCGCTAAAGCGTGCTAAACGAGCGTTAGATGAATTTGTAATTGATGGCATTCATACAACGTTACCCTTTCATAAAATTGTTATTCAACATCAAGATTTTATAGATGGGAATTTTGATACAGGGTTTATTGAACGAAAAATTTTAAATTAAAATTAAGTTAAAAAGGTAGATTTTTAAATGGGAAAGAGAAGTACGGGCCGTAAATTGGCCATGCAGGCGTTATATCAAGCGGATATTCAGCAGGTTGATATAGAAAATATAATTGATAATTTTGTGAATGAATCAGACTCTATTGATGAAACGAAAGAGTGGACAACTTTTTTAATTGAAGGTGTTTCGAAAAACAAAGTATCTATTGATGAAAAGATTTCACAATTTGCTATAGATTGGGATATCGACAGATTGTTAATTATTGATAAATCTATTTTGAGAATTGCATTTTTTGAACTTTGTTTTACAGGTATTGATAAAAATATTGCCATTAATGAAGCGTTAGAAATTGCGAAAGAATATTCAGAAGAAGATTCTAGTAAATTTATAAACGGGATTTTGGGAAAATATGTGCAGTCTGAGAAAAATTAGAGGAAAATGTGTTTACTGGATTGATTGAGGGTTTATCTCAAATTTCTAAAATTAGTAAAAATAGATCTGGATTAGATGTCCATTGCAGGTATGCTGTTCCAAATGATACAAAAATAGGCGCAAGCGTATGCTTGAATGGCGTGTGTTCTACGATAGTTTCAACATCCGAGACTTCTTTTTTTATTCAGTTATTAAGTGAAACATTAGAAATATCTACATTTAACGATATCGCCGTTGGTGATTATTTGAATTTGGAATGGAGTTTGACGCCGTCATCAAAAATGGGTGGACACATTGTGTCTGGACATGTGGATGATGTTGGTGTGATTGAAGAAATTTCATGGGGTGAAAAATGGGGAACTTTAGTAATAGAGTTTGATGAAAAATGGAAAAATAATATCGTATATAAAGGATCGATTACTATTGATGGTATTAGTTTAACGATTGCAGAGTTGGGGAAAAACTGGGTTAAATGTTGTGTTATTCCTCATACCTTAGAATCCACTGTGTTAAAATACAAAAAAAATGGAGATAAAGTTAATTTGGAATTTGATATGTTAGGGAAATATTTTAATAGGTATATTTCTAATTGTGTTGAATATGATAATGGATCTAGTGATAAAAATACGAAATTTATTAAAAAATTATTGAATGCGGGGTTTTTAAATGAAAAGTAAATTCAAATTTGATTTAGTACAAGATGCTGTTTCTGATATAGCTAGTGGAAAAATGGTGATTGTAGTTGATGATGAGAATCGTGAAAATGAAGGCGATTTGATAATGGCTGCTAGTTTTGCAACAAGTGAGGCTATAAACTTTATGATTAAGAACGCTAAGGGGTTAGTGTGCCTTCCAGTTACAGATGATATATTAGAAAAATTTGAATTAAAAGATATGGTTGCTAGAAATAAAGATCAGTTTCAGACAGCTTTTACCGTTTCTATTGACGGGGCTCCAAGCCTTGGGATTTCTACTGGAATTTCAGCCGGAGATAGGGCCCGCACAATACAGGCATTTATAAACCCACGTACAAAACAGGAAGACATCGTTACTCCTGGACATGTTTTTCCTTTGAGAGCTCGTAAAATGGGGGTTCTTCGACGGGCGGGTCATACGGAAGCGGCTGTCGATTTATCTAGGTTGGCTGGGCTTCCGCCAGCTGGAATTATTTGTGAAATTATTAAAGAAGATGGGGATATGGCACGAGTTCCTCAGCTAATGGAATTTGCAAAAATACATAATTTGAAAATCATAACGATTCAAGATCTTATACGGTATAGAATCGAAAAAGAAAGTTTTATTGAGCTTATCGAAGAAATTAAGATGCCCACTCGGTTTGGTGATTTTCAGTGTTTTTGTTATAAAGATATTATTAATGATAAATTACATTTAGCTTTAGTAAAGGGTAAGGTAAGCGCTGAAATAGCTGTAAATGTCCGTGTACATTCAGAATGTTTTACAGGAGATGTTCTTCATTCGTTGAGGTGTGATTGTGGCCCCCAATTAGATGCCGCTATGCAAATGATACAAGAGGCTGAAAACGGTATTATTTTGTATATGAGACAAGAAGGTCGGGGAATTGGTTTAGAAAACAAAATAAAAGCGTATAAATTACAAGACAATGGTAAAGATACTGTTGAGGCAAATAAGGCGTTGGGATTTGATGCCGATTTAAGAGAATATGGTGTTGGAGCTCAGATATTACGAAATTTAGGGGTAAGGAAGCTTAATTTGATAACTAATAATCCAAGAAAAGTTGTTGGGTTAGATGGGTATGGGTTGAAGATTGAAAATCGGATTCCCTTAATTATTCCGCCAAATAAGCACAATGAACATTATTTGAAAACGAAGTTTTCTAAACTAGGACACATTAAATGAGGAGATTAACATGCCAATTATATTAGAGGGATCTTTTAAGAGCGTAGGTACGATTGCGATAGTGGTGTCTAGATTTAATGAATTTATTACCTATAAATTACTCGATGGGGCTTTAGACTGTTTGTCTAGGCACGGCGTTGATGTTGAAAAGTCAGTGACGATTGTCAAGGTTCCAGGAGCTTTTGAAATTCCGGTAGTTGCTAAAAAACTTGCTGATTCAGGGAAATATGAGGGGATCGTTTGTTTAGGAGCCGTTATTAAGGGAGCCACTGCTCATTTTGATTACGTGTGTTCAGAAGCAACCAAAGGAATTTCGGCTGCAATGTTAGATAGTGGTGTTCCTATTTCTTTTGGTGTTTTAACTACCGATACTATTGAACAAGCTATTGAACGTTCTGGCACTAAACTTGGAAACAAGGGGTTTGAAGTTACCCAAAATCTTATCGAAATGGTTAATCTTCTCGCAAAGTTGTAGGCTTGGGCAATTCCAAAAGTTTCCATTTTAATCTTCGTGCTTAGCTCACATATAGATATATGCGTCGCTAAACTCGAACACTAAACTGAAATCTTTTGAAACTGCCCGGATTGGGGATTTCGGTTGTTGGGTTGCTTATATATAGATATATGCGTTGCTAAACTCGAACAC
>JABIQV010000125.1 GCA_018699495.1 bacterium
GAAAATTCAATTCTGATAAATTCCACACGATAACAACGGCTCTTGATTCAATTGCATCAACATTCGATGATCCTCAACAAACGATAATCCACGACTACCTAAATTCATTAATTACTCAAAAAATATATTCAGCGACATCCAAACGTCTCGCCTTATTATCCACAAAATTAACACGAAAAGCCTTACGTTCATTACGTTCAATGACACCGGCACGCAAAAAACAACCCATACAAGCAGATCTTCCACCTCTACGCATAACCGACTTTTCAGAAGATATATTTCAAGACTATCTAACGGACCCCATCATTCCCGGATCACCATTCGTGTCTGACTCCCTCTTTGCACGCGCACTAAGCACAAAAATCCCAGACCCTTCGATTCAGAATCAAGGCCTATCCGACCAACTTACGTGTAAGGACTGGTTAAGAAAATGCCATATCTATGTCCCAACTAAGTATGACGGATCAAGTGTTACTCCGTCGCTATATCTTAGTCAAAACCCAAAAGCTCCTGATCAGTTGAGAAAGAATTTCTATGGTACAGACGCCACCGAGCAAACAACGAATATGCGTAAATTCGACATAGCCATGTCACCCAATTTAAGTGACCTCTTATCCCAAAGCGAAAAATTAGCAACCTCTCTTTCTGAACAACAAACCAATCTAATCACCCACAGCCTAGCGGTTGTTACCCCATCAACCTATTATTCAGGCAAGTCAGCTTCCTCGTCCGTCAGAACCTCCAGCCTAGTTACCCCAGTACCCTATTATTCATCAGAGGAAAAACGTCATTCAGACAAGTCAGCTGCCTCGTCCGCCCCCAGACGTCCAGACTCTGAGCCTTCTTTCTCCCCTACTAGGAAACTATGGCCCCCCATATCAAGCGGTGCCAACAACCAGAGCCCATCTTCAAAAACAGTGGCGTCTCTACCATCTTCTTTTGGCTCTAAATCAAGCGGTGCCTCCACAGGGAGTTTATATTCAAAAAAACAAGTACGTCGATACGGATCCGGAAAATAAAAATACGGTTAATACTCTGTAACCCACCAAAAAGAACACCCTGTTTCTTTAACAATAATCGCTTCCCCAATCTAAAAACTTAGGACCAGGTTCTGTCGTCTAATGTTTTAATCCGTTCTCTTCCCTACCTAAACGACATAGTGCGTTAATTCACGATATTTTATAGGTTTAAAACTAATCCAAAATGGGTACAACAACCCTAATGTCATGAAAATTTATCTCAAATGGGAAAAGTCATGCGTCTAAAATTTAAAAATTTAAAAATTTAAAAATAAAAACCGCTGTTGTGAACGAAAAAAAAAACAAGCTTTACGACAGTAAAAAAAATTCTTGGAGGAATAAATATGAATGTAGGAATGACCCCAAAAAATCAAGCCTTTTTAGACGGCTTCACAAAAAAACCAACCTCAACGAAAGCACCTACATCTTCAACGGTTACTAAAGAGACAATCCAAAAAGAGTTCCCGACAGCTACATCTTTTGCCGCCATGTTAACTAAAACGTTTGATGGTCAAGACAGCCTCATGGCTACGCACGTTACCGCCCCTAACTTAACCATGACAGAAAGACTTGAGAATCTAAAAACCATATTAGAGGCCGTGGACAAGGTGAAACCAACACCAAAACCAACAGCAGAACAGATAAAAACCCTCAGCGAAAAAATGGAAACTCTCGTCGCAGATTTAATAAAAATTAGAACAGACCAATTTAATACAAGGGCTCCACAAGCAGTTTCAGATAAATTGGTAACCTCTGTTATCAAACAAATAAAAGATACAAAGGCTGCAAAATGTCTTTTAATTGGGTCTTTAATGAGTTCAACAGGAGCTCCTGCTCCTGGTGCTGACACACCCACCGGTCGATTATCAAAATCGTTAAAAACTCTTCTATCAAACGATACCAATAAAACAGGAGTCGCCTTCAAAGATACGCTCAATGAAAAACCTAGCCTTTCAAGCCTTGCAGAAGAAATAATGGTTCCAAATGCGGACGGTACCAGACCCGAAGAAAAATTATCGGACCATTTACTTACTCATGTTAAAAGCTCAACTGATTTTGACGTCCTTCTAGGATTCGATTCCACATTTATATCGACGAATATATCCGATGAAAAAATCGCGCTTTGTAAAGAGGATGGAACTCTAGACGAAGATAGAACAAAATCTTTTTTAACTACATTTAAAGACGCTTTATCTGCCCCTACCATTGCTAAAACTGTAATAGGTACGATGTCAACGACATTATTTGACAATTCAACTGAGGCAACAGAAGAAGACAAAAAAGACGACGTGGCCACCAAGCTAAATGACCATCTTAGTCCATTATTTCTCGACTCAGAAATAGATACAAAACCTATCCAATCAGAAGTAATCGATTATTGCATCACGACCCTTTATGAAAACCAAGAAAATAGTAACGACCCAGCAATGGCACTCCTAACAACCGCTACTGGAACGGACACAGCGTTACTTTCACCCGCGATTAAAAACCTAGATAAAGACGCCCTAGAAAATCTTACTGCTAATATTACCGCCCTACCCCCTGGAAACCTCAATGA
>JABIQV010000008.1 GCA_018699495.1 bacterium
TCCAATCTCTTCGGAAATGTCAGTAAACCATAATAATTTCGACGTTCCTTCTAACATTACGTCTGGTAAATAAATTATATGTGGCTTCTCAAAACCCAATTTATCTATTAGTTTATCAATTAACTTGTCGATTTCTTCAGAAATACCATCTGAGATATCAGAAACCTTTAACACCTGTTCCTCGCCTTCCAGTATTATATCTGGTAAACAAATTGTCTTCGGTGTACGTATCTCAAAATCACGAACTCTATTCTTTATGTTTTCAATTAATTGTCCAATCTCTTCGGAAATGTCAGTAAACCATAATAATTTCGACGTTCCTTCTAACATTACGTCTGGTAAATAAATTATATGTGGCTTCTCAAAACCCAATTTATCTATTAGTTTATCAATAGCATCAAAGAAACGAGATCCCCCCCCAACTTCCTCTTTAACCGACACTCCCTCGAAAAAAACAGCATCCCTATTAATTTCTTTTGTTGACGATATTATTTTGAAACGAACCATGTGAAACACTCTCCTTAGATAAAAGATTCCCTAATGTAATTTTTACGAATTTTAATTTAGGTTCCAATTAGAAATTTACCCAGTATAAATAACTATTTAAAATTAAATATTTCATTTTTGTAAAATTTACCTACTTTTTATTTTAACTTTGTTTTTAGAAAAAATACCACGGTACAATTTTGTAAACACATCTACATTTTTGTAATGTACGATATTTTAAATCAATCAAATTACTGTTTCAGTTGTAGATAATAGTTAGATTTTCTATAAATTCATCACGCTTGATTGAAGGTAAAATAGGTAAGATGGTATACTACAAAAATAAATTGATTCAGATTTTAGGATAAAAAAAAGATATAAGGAGTAATATATGATAAAAAATGTAAAATTAACGTGTTTTTTCTTGACCGCTGTTTTACTTGCAACTTCGGTTCAAGCAAAAATAAGATACGAATTAGAGGACTTTCTAACAGAAAGTAGTTCGGTTAGAGCCCAGTACATCGGGGTCGAAAATAACGGAGAAACTCTTAATTTTTTAAGTGTTGGATTGAGTCCAGATTTTGATTTAGGACCATTAGGTGTTGGACTAGACCTAAGCCTATACCTTCCTCTTCAATCAGATAAACCTTACCCTACAGATTTTAACTCTGTTGTTCTTAGACGGCTTAAATATGACCACAACAACCAAATGGGGTTTGACTGGGGTTGGCTAAAAGACGTAACTCTTGGATATGGGTTAATTGTTAATGATTTTGACACTGATACAGGAGAAACAACTCAATTTAGTAATGATAAAGCTGGGGTATTAGCTTACGGAACAGTATCTCCAATAAGAGTTGATGCAATGTGGACCATGCAAAATGTGTACGCAGGACGCGTTTCTTATGCGATAGATAATTCACCTATTCTTGGTTCACCAATTATATTTGGAGGAACTTATATTACAGACTCAGATGGATCATCGGCATCAGATGGACGAACAACGACCCGTCCTATCAAAAGCGCGGTTGGTGTTGATATGGGACTTCCTATTGGCGGCGAATTTTTTACAGTATTTGCTGAATATGGCAAATTAATAGATGAGGATGTTGAAATAGGAGATGCTCCTTCTGGTTTATCTATCGGGTTTCAAGGTGAATTTTTTACGCAAGTTGAATACGGTTTTGAGTATAGAAACTTAGAAGCTGGATTTATTCCTGGTTATTTTGATAATACATACGAATCTACTAATTACTCAGGTAGCGCTTATACATCGGATACCAACGGGCTTCTTTTAAGAGTTGGTAGTGAGTTTATGGACTATTTTAAAGGTGGTCTTGAATGGGAAAGTTATGAAGGACAAGATCCTCTTCTAACAGCCGCTCTTGGATGGAAGAAAATTAATAATATCGCTGGTGTAGTTAACTATACAGTTCCTTACCAAGGCGTATCTAATGCATTATTAGAGCTTGATGCATATTATGCACCAGGTGGAACATTTACTTATATTATTAATTATCAACGTCAAAATGTTACTGAGGATACTTATACTGAATCTACTTCTGTAGGTTTACAAATGAATGTAGCCTCTCTGTTCCCATTCTAAGCATCTTAACTTAGAAACATACCAAAAGTTTCCGGGTTGCCCGTCGCGCGGCGTTTACATATACATTGATATGCTACACGCCACTCGACGAACAACCTGAAAACTTTTTGAATGTTTCGTGGTTATTCTAGTTGTTGATTCTTGCTTCGCTTGCATCTTCTTTTGTAACGGGCAATTTTTTATTTTTAAAAATTGATGCATTTAAAAATATTTTTACGTAAAAACCCCTATTACACGATATATCGATTAATTTAGATCTATCGATATTTCAATAAATATCTACCAAATCGTATCTGTAAAACATAAATAAATTTTATTAAAAACACGCCAATAAAATATAAAAAATGGCCTTTGTTTTATTCTGTACGTAAAATTTTATTACTTAAAATAATTATTTAATCCATAAACTACTTAATCCACAAATCAATTCATATGATACACAATAAAAAGGACGATGTTTCACAAGAAACATTCAAATATATTAAGCTCTATCACCAATTCATGAAGCAACTAAATTTTATAAAACGCACATTATTCTTAAGATATATTATGTCCCCCTATTCATATTGCAATGGTTAACATAAAATATAAATCTATGAACAAATCATTTGATGTAATAGTAATAGGCGCGGGACACTCTGGATGTGAAGCAGCTCTTGCCTCTAGTCGACTAGGTTGTAACACAGCTGTAGTTGTTATGGATGCATCTAAAATAGGATGGATGTCTTGTAACCCTTCTATAGGAGGCCCTGCTAAGGGACAGATAGTCGGAGAAATAGATGCCCTTGGCGGAGAAATGGGAAAAGCAGCAGATGCTACGTTTCTCCAGTTCCGTGTACTAAACAGATCGAAAGGCCCCGCAGTACATAGTTATAGAACTCAAAATGACAAATATGACTACGCCGCCTATATGAACGACGCATTGGTTAATCAATCTAACTTAACTATCATTGAAGACATGGTCACGGATTTAATAATAGAAGACGATAACGACTCACCACACGTATTAGGGGTTCATACAAAGTTTCACGGGGAACTCCTTTCAAAAAAAACAATTGTTACTACGGGAACTTTTTTAAAAGGTTTAATGCATGTAGGTCTCGATCAATCGTCAGGAGGACGGGTGGACGAAAAATCATCTGAATCTCTTTCCTCATCACTTTCAAAATACCTAAAAATGGGGCGACTGAAAACAGGGACCCCTCCCCGTTTAGATAAAGCGACAATAGACTTTTCGCAACTAGAAGAACAAAAAGGAGATGATGAATTTCTACGATTTTCATTTTCTACACCTTATAACGAAAAATATAAAAATCAACATAGTTGCCACTTAAGTTATACAACAACAGACACTCATAAATTGATTCTAGGAAATTTGGATAGGTCCCCTCTCTATACTGACGTAATTAAAGGGGCCGGCCCACGTTATTGTCCCTCGATTGAAGACAAAATTGTTCGATTTAGAGATAAAGATAGACATCATATTTTCATTGAACCAGAAAGTCATTCAACGAACGAAATATATCCTCAAGGACTAAACACCTCTCTCCCTAAAGATATTCAAGAGCGTCTACTAAAATCGATGCCAGGATTAGAAAATGTAAGTATATTAAAATACGGATATGCTGTGGAATATGATTTTGTTTATCCCCATCAATTAAAACATTCATTAGAAACGTTTCACGTGAAACATCTCTATCTTGCTGGACAAATTAATGGCACATCAGGATACGAAGAAGCTGCGGGGCAGGGATTGGTTGCTGGAATTAATGCGGCCTTATGTTGTCAAAAAAAAGTCCCTTTAATACTAAAGAGAGAAGAGTCTTATATTGGAACAATGATAGATGATTTAATTACAAAAGATATTGTTGAGCCATACAGAATGATGACATCACGCTCAGAATACAGACTATCCTTACGACAAGATAATCCAATTTTTAGACTTTCAAAACACGGACATTCGATTGGCCTCCTATCGAATAACCAATATAAACTTATTGAATCCCGAATACGAGATACAAATCAGTGGACAAAAAATTTAAAAAAACAATCTGCAAAACCTTCTTATTTTCCAAACGAAAACCTGTCTATCTCTACGCCATACTCTCAAATTTTTAAACGCCCAAATATTGACTATATGGACTATCATTTAATAGACACATTAACATTTGAAGAAAAAATGAACCTTAAAGGTGCTGTTATTGAGTTAAAATATGAGGGGTATCTAAAGAAACAAGAACAACAAATTGAAAAAATTAAATCACAAGAAAATAAAAAAATACCTGATAATTTTGATTTCGAATCAATATTAGGTCTTAAAACTGAATGCACAGAAAAACTATCTTACTTTAGACCTAAAACAATTTTTGAAGCGAAACGTATTGCGGGTGTTAATCCTGCGGATATATTAATTTTAATAATGGCTCTTGAACGCCATACACCTAAATAAAGGACGTTAATTAAATGACAATTGAAGAAAAGATCTCAAACTATATCGCTGTTCTAAAAGAATATAATAAAACAACTAACGTATATTCGAAATCTGCATATGATAAACTGGATTTTCATATTGAAGATTGTAAATTACTTGGGTTTCATATGAAACAAAAAGGTCCAATATTTGATTTTGGATCAGGTTCTGGTTTACCATCTATTATTCTCTCGATTATCAAACCTAATACAAGGATATTTGCAATTGACTCTACATTAAAAAAATCGACATTTTTAAACCATGTTAAATCTGAATTAGATTTAGAGAACCTAACTGTTGTTCATCAAGATGTCCTTTCTTTTTTAAGAACCGAGAAAACACGCGCCCGTTATATCACCGCCAAGGCATTTGCGCCCCTACCAAAGTTACTTAACATATGTGAAAAGATAAAATTTAAAGGACAAGAGCTTTGGGTGCCTATTAGTAAAAATCAGAAATTAGAAATTCAAGAAATGAATTTAAAAGGAAGTTGCTTTATTGAAAGTGATTCTCACATCTTTTTAAAATATTTGCTTTAACTATATTTATTTTAAAATTGACCTATTTAACTAAGTGTAACCTTAGAAATATTTCTATACTTACTTTAAATATAACTCAGTGGTTTCACGTTAAGTAATTATTATTATGTGTTGAAAGAAATATGTTTCACAAGAACAACTAATCTTATAAAGAAGGTCTAACAGGTACCAAGTACAATTTTATACATTGTGCCTAAATATACCTAACCTCGAAATTAGGGAAATAATTTCACTATATTTTTAAATACTTTTTGTATAAAACTGGACCTATACTTAATAGTAACTACGTTAATAGCCTCAAATTTTATTGGTTTAAGTTCGTCCCAATTTTTTTAGAAGATCAGAGAACCCTTTGTTCGATTTGTAATAAAGTTTTACATAACCTTTTTTTTTGTTACCCGAAATTTTCACCCGTGTCTCAAACTCATTAGATAAAGCGGATTCAAAACGCCCTAAATATTGTTTATCATTAAGATTTTTTTCCTTTTGAACATCACTTTTTTGTCTCAAACCTTTAATATAGGATTCAATCTCTCGAACCGTCCATTTATTCTTTACAGCCAATTCAAATATCGCGTTTAAAGTAGGTTCATGTGAAACAGATAATAGCGCTCGAGCGTGTCCTTCAGAAAAATCACCATCTGTAATTGCCATTATTATCTTTTGTGGTAATGATAATAATCGTAACGAATTCGTTACAGCCGATCTACTCCTAGAAAATAATGTTGCAATTTCTTCATGGGTTAGTGAAAACTCATTTACTAAACGATTATATCCTTTTGCAACCTCAATCGCATTAAGCTCTTCTCGTTCAATATTTTCAACAATAGCCATCATTAAAGACTCTTGATCCGTATAATCTTTAACTATTGCGGGAATTCGTTCAAGATTAGCTAATCGACTGGCTCGAAACCTTCGTTCTCCAGAAACTATTTCATACCCAATACCTTTCCGTCGTACTAATATAGGTTGAGCCAGTCCGAATTTTTTAATTGATTCAGAAAGAGATTCAATCGCCTCGTTTTTAAAATATTTTCTTGGCTGAAATGGATTTGGTGATATTTTATTTAATGGGATATGAACTATTGTTCGACCTGATGCTAACGCTCCTTTAGGGATCAATGCCTCAAGCCCTTTACCTAATCGTTTTGATTTACTATCTAACACGGGCAACAACTTCTTTCGCTAAACTATAATACGCCTCTGCTCCCTTTGAATAAGGGTTATACAGTGCAATAGGCAACCCATGACTAGGTGCCTCAGATAACCGAATATTTCTTGGAACTACCGTATCAAATACTAGTTCTTTAAAAAATTCTTTTGTATTTGACACCACTTGTTTATTTAATGATGTTCGTTTATCAAACATCGTTAATACTATCCCCATTATCTCCAAATCTGGGTTTAACCCATCTTTAATCAAATTTAATGTGTCTAATAAATGAGCGATCCCTTCTAATGCAAAATATTCACATTGAACAGGAATAATTGCCTTATGAGAGGCTGTTAATGCATTTATTGTTAATAATCCTAATGATGGTCCACAATCAATAATAATAAATTTATAATAATTAGAAAGTGGTTCTAATCGTTGTTTGAGAATTGTTTCACGTGAAACATACTCTACTAATTCAATTTCAGCTCCGCTTAAATCTTGTGATGATGGAATTAAATGAAGATTATCAAAGGCTGTTGGATAAATCACTGATTCCAAAGGTTCGTTTTCAATAATAAGGTGATAAATATTTTTCTCTATCCGATCTTGCCTAACACCAACACCTGATGATGCATTCGCTTGAGGGTCACCATCTATTAGTAGTGTTTTATGTCCAGATTCCGCCAAAAAAGACGCTAAGTTAATAGCTGTTGTTGTTTTACCAACACCACCTTTTTGATTAACAACTGAAAAAATAACTGCTCTCATAGTTAAAAATAGTATACCAAATAATAGGTTCTATAGTTAAGTTTAATTTTTAAATAAGTTTGTTTTTAAGCACAAAAAAAACACTAAACCACCACTTATTCTTAAATTTTAGATTTATCTCAAGTACACATTTATATACAAAATTTAGATAAATAAATTTAAATTTATTTATACATAATAAACCAATAATTTATTAAATAACCTATAAAAGATAAAGAATTTTAAAAAATATAAATAAAAAAATTAATTTAAAAATAAAGTTTATTTAAATATTTATACTTAAACCTTATCAATATTTGTTTTATACATACTTCGTTTATAAGTTTCTTTAGGTGTAATAAGCGCTTCTTTAGCTAGTTTTCTCTTATGTGTTTCACGTGAAACTTCAGCATCAAAAAATCGCCTTTTTGCTATACATGTGAAACAAATATCTTTAATTGTATACATTTTATTACAAACTCCGCATAATTTCTTACCGTTTTCTCGTTTATATTTATTCGTTAATTTAATCTTTTTATGCAAATCTAATGATTCTTTAATTAACGAGTTATTTTTAGTCGTAGGAATAAGTGACTCTCTCTCTGAATTTAGAACATGTTTCACGTGAAACATTGATACTTTATTTTTGCCCAAAACTTCACTAATTTTGTCCAATATTACACTTCTAAGGTGATTAACTTCAGTCTTCCAACAAGGGTTAGTTGTTTCGACAATTAACTTTCGATCTCTAAAGCTATAAAAAAAAAACTCGTTAGAAAGATCTCCAAATATTGCTTTCCAGTTATTTTTGATCCTTTTCTCTATTAATAGTTGCTGAGAAAGATTCCGAAGATGTGGGTTTTTCTCCAATAATTTAAAAAGTTTATCCATAATTGACCCCATTTGTATCAATTTTTACAATAAAAGGTTTGTTAAAATATTGAGCATCTGATTTAAAAATAGTAGCGTAAAATATCTGACATTTATTATCAATTACATTAATGATAGCTGATTTGTTTTTGGCGTCAATTTCGGCAAATGGGTCGTCTAATAATAAAGTAGATTTTACCCCAGTTTTCTTTGAAATTATTTCAATTTGAGCAAGTCTAAGAAAAAAAGATAGACTTCTGTTTATACCTCTAGAAAAAAAACGTTTTAACTCTTTATTTTTAATACTTAAAAAAAAGTCATCTCTATGCGCTCCGACTATGGAAAACCCTAATTCTTTTTCTTTATTAAACACGTCGTTTAATATACGTTTAAGAGTTTGTTTATAGGTCGCCTCCGAGAATGATTCTAACGGAATACCATGATAGGAATAACCTATATTTAATGATTCGTAAAAATCAGAAAATATGGGTTTAATAAATTCCTTTGTTTGAGCCTCTATTTGAACAAGAGATTTAAGCCTCATAGTTATGAGTTTATAGGAGTAGTCAATAAGTTGATCATTCCAATAGTCGATACTCTCTTTTTTATTTATATTTTTTAATTGAAAGTTTTTTTGTTTAATAATTCGGTTATACCCTTGAAGGGTTGCTGTGTAATCGCTATACAAAATGCCGCAGAATCGATTTAATACATCACGTCTATAGTCGGGTGACTCTTGAAAAGTTTTTATAACATCAGATGAAATATACTCTATATTTAAATGTTTTTTTAAAAGTTGTGTTGAATTCAATAATTGTTGATCAAACGTACCTAATCGTTTTCCATCTTTAAGAATCTTAAAATAAATTTTGTGTTTTTGCTCATCCTTATCTACTTCAAGACCAATATAGGTTAAACTTTTTTTAAACTGTATTAAATTTTCATTTTTAGGTTCTCGGTGAGACGCCCCATTCCCAAGAAAAAAGATAGATTCTAAGAAATTAGTTTTACCTTGATTGTTTTCACCATATATAAAAATATTAGACTTTTCTCCAAAATTGAGTAATACCTCATTAAAATTACGAAAGTCTTTTAACCACAGTTTCGTAATCATAACTCATTAAGCACCCGTCTCTTGAAAATCATTCGTACGAATTGGCATAATAATATAAGTATAGTCACTTTCGTTTTTAGGTTGAATCACACAAGGACTTACTTCACTACTAAATTTCATAACTAAGTCTTCATCATCAAGGTTTTTAATAGCATCTAAAATAAGCTTTACATTGAACGCAATTTTAGAATCACCTTCACCAGATTCTCTATTAACATCGATACCTTCTTTAAATTCACCTAACGCATTTGCATTAGACTTTATTACAAGTTCGTTGTCAAAAAAATTAAATCTAACAACATTATTGGATTCAGCAGCAATTATTTGAGCACGCTCTGATGCGTCCAGTAACAACTTTCTTGGGATAGAATAAGAATGTACTGACTCAGAAGGCATTACTTGACGATAGTCTGGAAACTGACCCTCTATTAGACGACTTAAAAAGGTAGTCTCTCCTATAAAGAACGCTACCTGTTTTTCTGAAATATTAATATGTATAGACTCTTCTTGAGGAAGTGTTTGAATGATTTTACTTACTTCATTCATGGCTTTGAATGGAACTATCGCAGAAAACTCATTTTCAATACCTTCGCATTTTTTCTGTTTTAAACTTAACCGAAATCCATCTGTTGATATAAACGACAAATGTTCAGGTTCATTCTTTATCAGTATTCCGTTTAAAAACTGTTTTGTTTCATCAAAGGAGACAGAAAAAATAGTTTTTTTGATTAAATCTTTTAATTCTTCGATTTTAATAGGAAATCGATATCCTTCGTTAACTTTAGGGAACTGAGGATAATCATTTGTAGATAAACCTAGAATTTCAAAATCAACTTTCTCTGATTTTATTTTCAAAATATTATCAACTGTTTCGATAGTTACAGGATGATTTTGAAGACGTCCCATAATTGATAAAATTGTTTTAGATTTAACTAGAATTTCACCTTCTTGGTCCATAGCGTCTACAGGTATACTGTGTTTTATCCCTATTTCTAAATCGTTTCCGATTAATGTTAGTTTATTTTCTTTTACGTTTAGAAAAACATATTCCAATACATTGACAGACGATCTTGTTGATATCGCTTTGTCTACAATTGATAATGCTTTTTGAAACTGGTCACTATGACATGAGAATTTCATTTTTTCCTCCATTTACTCTAATTAAGTTATTATTATTATAAATATATAAATATATAAATCATAGTAGTAAGCACCTGTGGAAATGTGTAAAACTACAAAATATGCCTTATATATAGTGTTTTTTTATGTTTTTTAAATTGTTTAAAAATGTGTGTAATTGGGAAGTCGGTGTTTTTATCAACATTTTATTTATTGATATTCACACGTTATCCATAGGTTATCCACTAGTATTTTATTTATTTATTTATTACCCATCATTTTTAATATTTGATATAAGACTATTAAACAATTGCTTTGTTTCAGGATCGTTTGCAACGAGGCCTTTGATTTTGTCACAGGCATGCATAACTGTTGTATGGTCTCTCTTTCCAAAACTCTCACCTATTTTAGGTAAAGATACATTTGTTAGCTCTCGTGTTAAATACATAGCCATTTGACGAGCATAGGAAATCTCTTTTGTTCGTGATTTTGATACAAGGTCACTTACAGGGATATTAAAGAATTCAGACACCTTGCGTCTGATATGAGGGATGGTTAGTGGTTTTTCTAGTTTTATACCGACTATATCTTTTATTACATTACTTGCTACAGAAAGTGTTATTTCACTTTGTAATAATTTTGAATAGGCTACAATTCGGGTTAGAGCACCTTCCATCTCTCTTACGTTTGATGGGAATTGGGTTGCTATGAAATGTAAAATTTCGTCCGATATATCGAAATTATTTAATTCGGTTTTTTTTCTTAAAATAGCTATCCGAGTTTCAAATTCTGGGGGTTGAATATCGGCTATTAATCCCCATTCGAAACGTGTTCTTAATCTTAATTCAAGGGTTGGTATTTCTTTTGGCGTTCTATCTGAGGTTAGGATAATTTGTTTGTTATTCATATGAAGGTCATTAAAGGTATGGAAAAACTCTTCTTGTGTTTGAGTTTTTCCAGCTAAAAATTGAATATCATCAACAAGAAGAACATCTAAGCTTCTATATTTTGTTCTAAATTGATCGACGCTTTTATTTTTAATCGCGTTAATTAACTCGTTTGTAAATTTTTCAGAGGAAACAAGTGCTATTTTTGCGGCTGGGTTGGTTTCAAGTATACTTAATCCTATCGAATGCATAAGGTGCGTTTTCCCAAGCCCAACGTTTCCGTAAATAAATAACGGATTATAAGCTCTCGCTGGGGCTTTTGCGACAGCTTCAGAAGCTGCGTATGCAAATCTATTGTTATATCCGGGAATAAAATTATCAAATGTATATTTTTCGTTAAACCCTGTAGATTTTATCATTTCTTTTTGAGGAATACGTAAAGGTTTTTCTAATAATATTGATAATTGTTCTGTTGGTTTTTGTTGTTCTTTTAATACTTTATAGGTAATTAAAAAAGTTTCGAAGCCTAGGGATTTAAAAAAAGAAATCATTAGATCTTCACATTTTTCTTTAAGCCAATTTTTTGAAAATTCGTTTGAAACTTGGATAGTTAGGATGTCATTTTTTAGAGAAAGTGGCTTGGCTGATGAGTTAAACATTTGAAATGCAGCAGGGGATATATTTAATTGTAGGAATTCTTTTAAATTATTCCATGATTTATCTAATTTATCATCAGCTATTAACACGTTTTCCACAGGCAATCCTTAAAATATTTATGTTTTTTATAGGTAAAACTAAGGTAAACTGAGCTTAAATTATTGATTAAAGAATGGGTTATCCACATTTATTAAAACTTATCCACAAACTTATCCACAAGGTCTTCTGAATTTGTGACCTAAACACCTAAAAAACATACCATTTTTGCCGAGAAATTAACAAGGATTATGTTATTTTTTTTTGCAAATGACGTAAATACTTGGGGTTATATAGATCCATGATAAAATCGATTGGCCTATCATATCCAATTTGGTAAGTTTTTCAGGAGTTATTCGTTTTTTTAAAAATACCGATCGGAAAAATGAGGTATTAATTGTTTTCTCTATTTTAAAATTATTTTTTTTAAGTAAGTGAATAATTGTTGTTGGGTTAAAATTATAAAAAGAGTCATTTAGTTTTAAAGGGGTGTCTGAAAATAGCTCAAAAAAAGATTTTGGATGGGTAAAAATTTTTGGTAAAGCCTTTAAAATATTTTTAATATGTCGTTTATTTGGTATTTCTATTATTAAATGGCCGTTATAACGGAGTATTTGCCACGCTTCTTGAAAAAAACGTTCAGGATCTGTCATATGATGCATTGTTCTTATAGATAAGACACAGTCTGTGGTTTCTTTAGCTATAGGAATATCGTAAAAACTTCCTGACACTAATGTAGTATTTGGGTTTAGATTAGACTGTGAAGCCTGTTTTAGAAGGTGATGAGCATAATCTAATAATATCCATGATTTCCCAAATTGAGAGTACGTTGGATAAAGCCGTCCGAATCCACACCCTATATCTGTGATTGATTCAGGGTTTAGTTTTTTAAGAATTTTTTGTATTGTTTTATGTTCACATCTATTTTCGTATTCTCTAGTTCCTGAATCCCAAAAGTCCTTTTTGTAGTCATATCCTTTATAGTCACTAATTTTTCGTTTAGACGATGATGGGTGTGTCATTAGATTTTTATTTTTTTAGAGTAAGACTATATGTTTTTAAGAACAATTTTGATACCCTCTTCTATTTTTGTGATTGGTTGAAGCATTTTTTCGCTTTTTTTAAGAGCCGCGGATATTTCTTTTGGTTTATAACCTAGTGTCGCAAGAGCAAGTCGAACGTCGTCGTATAAAGAGTGTTTTGGTAGCACGTTATTTGATGTAGAGACGTTGAATATACTTATTTTGTCCTTTAAATCTAAAATTAGGCGTTCAGCGAGTTTTTTACCAACTCCCGGAAGTTGGGTTAAATTCATAATATTTTCTTCTAAAATGGCTTTAGTAATTACATCTGAAGCCATATGGGACATTATTTTCATTCCTAATTTAGGACCTACTCCAGAAACAGATGTTAAAACGGTATAAAATTTACGTTCGTCCGGAGTTGAAAACCCATAGAGAACTTGAGCATCTTCTCTTACATGATGATAAATATAGAGTCTGACACTATTTATTTCCGATAAAAGTTTTGATAAAAAATTAGTGGGCAAAAAGACCTGATAACCGATACTATTAGCATTAATAATGACAGAGTCTTCTAAACATGAGTCAATTAGGCCATCTATAAAATAAATCATTAAAGTGATTTTATCCTAACTGAATTACAATGACAAATTGCGATTGCTAGCCCATCAGCGGCATCATCTGGCTTTGGAATTTTTTCTAGATTTAAAAGCGATTTAACCATTGCCATAACTTGAGGTTTTTTAGCATGTCCATATCCAGATACAGCTACTTTGATTTCTACGGGTTTGTAAGAATATATAGGTATTTTTCTTTTAGTCACTTCGAGTAAAAGGACCCCTCTCGCTTCAGATACTGCCATAGCTGTTTTTGTATTTACCCCAAAGAATAACTCTTCAATTGCTACAGCGTCAGGGGTATGGTCATCTAATAATTCGTTAAGTTGTATAGATATCTTTAAAAGCCGTTCTTCTTGAGGTGTTTTTGCTGGTGTCGAAATAATCCCATGTTCTAAATGTAGCAGTTTATTACCTACTTTTTTGAGAACACCATACCCAACAATGGCTATTCCAGGATCAATACCTAAAATTATCACGAAAGAATAAAGTTAGTGATTATTATTTTTAAAGGTTCGTCGGGCCTAATGATGTCTTTAAAGGTAATTTTTTTTGTTTCGATAGTATCTAAGCTAAAATAAGTTGGATGTCTAATTGCTGTTATCACAAAATTCTTAATTTCAGTTGTTATAGTGCCATTTTCTTTACAAACAGTTCCAGATCCCGTGATTGTCCATGTCGTTCCATTTAGTTCATTTCGTTTTTCAAGAATTTGTAAAAGACCCAAAAGCGTGTCTTCTAAACATAGCCATTGAAGGATACCCATAAACACAGGGTTTCCAGGAAAGTGACCTTTTGTTAACTCGTGAGACTTTGGAAATGTATAACTACCCATTACGGATTGCTCAGAAATATGATTAATAGTATCTACCATATACATAGATGCCTTTTTATATTCTGTGTTTTTAATAACATCTTCTGCGCAATTCACAGGAAGGAGATCTGTTTTCTTTTTCGGTTTTTCAGGTTGTGAGTCATTGGTTGTTTGATTCGGGTCTATCGACTGAATATAAGCCATTATTTTTGCATCGGTAATTACGTCATTTTTCTGATTTTTAATTAACACTTTACTAGACATAAACCCAGCCTTCATCGAAGAAAGGATCATTTGACCGGTTCCTTTTTCATTAAGAGATAGATGGGTGTATTTTTTAAAGTTAGATATTCCTGCATAAAAAACAATGGATGTTTTAGGATTAGCACCTGATAAAACGATACAACCTATGGCTAATATTTCCATTAATGCTTGAGGGAATATGGTATATTCTCCTGGATTTATTTGTTTAAAAAATAATGTCCGATCTAAATGGTCGTTTTCTTTAATACAAAAATTAATCTTACTTTCGGTGGGGGTATCTAATCTAAAGTTTTCCACTTCGTCCACGAGTAGATTTTCGAATCGGTGAAGGACACGTTCTTTTATGTCATTAAGGGTTAGGGTAATAGGATGAGACATTAAATTTTATGGTCCATTTGTTTTTTTAGAATTTTTATAGACTTTGTTAATAGCCGAGAAATATGCATTTGCGATAATCCAATTTTGTGTGCAATTTCTGTTTGAGACATTCCTAAATAAAATTTCCAATAGATAATTTTCTTTTCTCGAGCATCTAATTTTTGCATGGCTTGAGTTAATACTTCTTTATTTAGAAACATATCTTCATTACTATCCTCACCGATTTTATCTAATAAGGATGGACCCGTTTGAGAAGATCCTGACGAGTAGATTTTACTCGGTGCGTCTAATGAATAGACAACAGATGATTGGCCAGCTTCCATGGATTCTAAAACAATTTCTTCATCTATTTCTAAATGATTTGCAATTTCAGAAATAGTTGGAGAGTGACCTGTTCGTTGGCATTCTCGAATAAATGTTTTTATTTTTGAATATGTCTCGTGTAGTTTTCGAGGGACTTTAACCATGCGACTTTGATCTCGAAAATAATGTTTTATTTCTCCGATAATATTTGGTGTGACAAATGTTGAAAAATCAGTTTCACGACAAGGGAGGTAGCGTTCTAGGGCTTTTAATAATCCAATAACACCAACTTGTACAAGGTCTTCGGCATCATTTTTATTAAATGATAATTTTCGGGCAATATACGCGACTAACGGATTATAGTGTAACACTATTTTTTCGCGTAATTCCGGTGATTTTGTTTTTACATATTGTAAAACTAACGATTCTTTATCAAGATACACAATAGCCTCTTTTTAATAATTTAGTTTAGCTTCTTTTGGATGAAAAATATTGACTCTAATAGAAAAATTTTGACCAAAACAGTCTATTTTTCTAATAGGATCATACCATGATAACTGATATAATTTCAAACTTCGATTAGGGCAATTTACCCTTATAATATACGTCTTGATAAGGTCAAAGAAATATAATGAACGAATACTCAATTGATTCGAGAACTATTAATAATGGAGATATCTATATTTGTCTACCTAATGGGGAATCTTATATAGGGGAAGCTATGCGAAAAGGAGCGGCTGGATATTTAATTATGGATAGACGCCAATGTGCAAATTGGATGAATCAAATTTACAATTTTCCTTCGAAGCAGATGGTTGTTATAGGGGTAACGGGCACAAATGGGAAAACATCCGTTTGTCATTTTTTAGGGCAGGCGTTAAAAAAACTAGGGAAAGTTCCGGTTGTACTTGGAACGTTGACATCGCCATTAACAACACCTGAATCTATTGAAATTGCTCAAAAAATGGAGGCTCATATTAAAAGTGGAGGCACTCATTTTATTATGGAAGTTTCGTCTCACGCTATTGTGCAACATCGGGTTTATGGAATTGAATTTGATATAACGGCACTTACAAATATATCTCAAGACCACTTAGATTATCATTTAACGTTTTCCTCATATAAACAAACGAAACTTTCATTTATTCAAGATAATGGACGACTTAAACTGTATTCATCAGACTTTATGGATAAGCCTTTATGTTTTCAATCGTCATTAAAGGGTGGGTTTACATTAAAAAATCTAAAATGTACTCAGGAAATTTTGCGGTTATTGGGGTACTCAAGTAAGGAGATTGCTTTTTCGTTGAACGATGCCTCTCCACCTCCTGGTCGATTTGAAATATTGGGGTCTACAAGTCGCCAGGTTGTTGTTGATTATGCGCATACACCAGATGGGTTAAAGAATGTGTTGGAATCGGCGAAAGAAATGGTTGGAAAAGGGTCGTTGCATGTTGTATTTGGTTGTGGAGGAGATAGAGATAGAGGAAAACGGTCAAAAATGGCGCGTATTGCAGTAGATCTTGCGGACACAGTTTGGGTTACTCAAGATAATCCTCGAACAGAAAATCCTAAGCAGATTGTTGATGATATTTTAAATGGGGTATCTTTAGAAGAGCAAAAAGCGATAGAAGTTATTCATGACAGAGGGAAAGCGATTGAAAAAGCGATTCTAGCAATGGGTAAACGGGATATGTTGGTTATTGCTGGCAAGGGGCATGAGCCCTATCAAATTTTGAATGATAAGGTCATTGATTTTGATGATCGATTGGTTGCGATGAAGGTATTATCAACATTATGAATATTTGTATTGATTCTCGGAAGGTAACGCCAGGTCAATTGTTTATACCTGTTAAAGGTGAACGGTTTGATGGGCATGATTTTATAGATGAGGTCATAAAAAAAGGTGGTCGTGTTTTAGATGTGAAGTTGTCTGATTACGCGAGGGACTATAGAAAAAAGTTGTCGTGTTCGGTAATTGGAATTACAGGGTCTAGTGGAAAAACGACGGTTAAAGATATGGTGGCATCTGTGTTGAGCCAAAAATTTAAAGTAGTAAAAACTAAACAAAATCAAAACAATGAAATTGGTGTGCCGTTAACGTTATTAGATGCGGATTATTCGACAGATATTGTCATCGTTGAGATGGGTATTCGGAAACTAGGAGATATGTCGTTATTGAGTTCGGTTGTTCGACCTACTCATGTTGTTATTACAAATATTGGGAAAACTCATTTGGAAACGTTTAAGTCTTTAAAGACGGTTGTTAAAGAAAAAGGGAAAATATTTAGGAAACCTTTAAAGTCGGATATTTTTAATCGACAGGCGTTTTTAAATTATAATTCCTTTGGCTATGATGACCTAAACTTAAAAGCGGAATCTTGTCAGTATAATGTCACTCCAGTTACGGGAGAGACAGCTCCAGATCAGAATATTAATTTATGTTATGCTATCGGGCAGTCTTTTGGGTTGGATAATTCGATGATTTTAAAAGGCATTCAAGACTTTAAACCGTCAGGGCATAGACAACGGGTAAAGCGATATTCTGAGGTAACGGTTATTGATGATGTCTATAACTCAAACCCTAATGGCATGGTATATGCCCTTCAGTCTTTACGTAATTTTACCGGTCGAAAAATTGTTGTCCTTGGAGATATGTTGGAATTGGGTCGATATGGACCCATAGAACATCGACGCTTAATTCCTTATTTAAAAGAAGCGGATGTATCTATGATTTTTTCGGTTGGTTCGTTAGTTAAAGAAATTAAATCGTCAACTTGTCCTAATTATCATTTTGAATCTAAATTAATGTTGGTTAAGCAACTATTACAGGAGATTAAACTAGGGGATGTTGTGTTAGTTAAGGGGTCTAGAGGAATGGAAATGGAAATTATTGTAGATAAACTAGAGGACCATTATGCTTAAATATGAGGCTTTTTTAATACTTTGTTTTATCGTTATGTATTTGGCGATACAATTTTTATCAAAGAAAAAGGTCTATCAGACGGTTTATGACTTAAGCCCTGAAACGCATCAAAAAAAGGCGAAAACACCTAGTTTCGGAGGGGTGTCTGTTCTTGTTATGTTTGGTGTTGGTTTATTTTTTGTTCCTTTTAATACAATTTTTATTTGGGTATATGCTGTTATTTTATTGTTCGGAACTATTGGATTTATTGATGATTCGGATTCTTATTTAGGAAATAAGAATCAAGGACTGACGGCTAAGAGAAAATTTATTTATCAAGTTATTGTTTCTGGAATTACGTTGTGTAGTTTTCACTTTTTGTTTAGAGAACTGTCTTTAGTAGAATGGTTTATTTATGGATTTTTGTTTATTGGCGTCCCTAATGCCACGAATTTAACGGATGGTTTAGATGGGTTGTTGTCCGGATTGAGTGTGATTAGTCTTTGTGGATTTTATGTTTGTTTCTTAATGATTCGGTCTGAACCGGGGCTTCATTTAGTTTTTATTTCTATTTTAGTTTTGATGTCGTTTTTAGTTTTTAATTGGAAGCCTGCAAAACAGTATTTAGGAGATACTGGGAGTTTGTGTATTGGGGCGTTATTGGTTTCTTTTTCTTTATTATTAGGGAACCCTTGGATTTTGCTTGGATTGGGAAGTGTATTTGCGATTGAAACGTTGTCTGTTATTCTTCAGGTTTTATGGTTTAAGAGGACTCGGACACGTATATTTTTGATGGCGCCACTTCATCATCATTATGAGTTACTTGGCTGGTCTGAAAAGAAAGTTGTTTTTGTTTTTTATGCGGTGCATGCCTGTATTGTGGTTTTTACTGTTGTTACGACATATATTCTTTGATTTTAATTAAGTTGTTTTATGTTTAAATCTGTAGCAATTTTAGGCGAGTTAGGGGTTACAGGACAGGCTGTTACTAAGGTGTGTAAGGAATTATTAATTTCCATTGTTTCGCCTGACTTAGCAGATGTTGTTGTGGCATCACCTGGAATTCCTCCTTCGAATTACCCTAAAAAAGGGCCATTACCCATTTCTGAAATTGAATTTTCATTTTTATTATTGAAGAGTAAAAAACCATCTATTAAATTAATTGGTGTAACAGGGACGAATGGAAAATCTACAGTGACGTCTATGATAGGTCATTTATTAGGATGCCCTGTTGCTGGAAATATTGGGATTCCTCTTATTAATTTTGTATTGGGGTCAGATTTACCAGAGTACATTGTTGTTGAGCTTTCGAGTTATCAATTGGAGAGTTGTTTTTCATTTTGCCCTGATATAAGTGTTGTGTTGAATATTACACCTGATCACCTTGAACGACATGGATCTATGGAATCGTATGCTGAAGCGAAGGCCCGTGTCTATAAAAAGCAAACTGGTGAGCAGATTCTTATTTATAACGATGACGATGAAAGAGTCCGTCAATTATTAGGAACGGTGTCTACAAAAGCTAAACTGGTTCCGTTTTCGCGTAAACATAAATTGATAGCTAAGGTGGCGTCGTTTCAACTGGGAATACATAACGCGCTTAATGCGGTAGCTGCGTTGTTAGTCAGTGACGCTGTAGGACGGTCCGTTGATTACGGAGTTGAAAAATTAAAAACTTTTTCAGCTCTCCCGCATCGACTAGAGTTTATTAAACAAGTTAATGATATTTCTATTTATAATGATTCAAAATCCACGAATTTGGACTCTACTCAAATCGCTATTTGTTCTTTTAAACAATCAGTTCGGTTAATTATGGGCGGAAAATTGAAAGTGTATAACGATTCAGATTATTTTCGGTTTCAGTCGTATTTAAAACGGCATGTTTGTTCGTTAGTTGTATTTGGGGAGGCATCCACGACATTGGTGTCTCATTACAATAACGTTGTTTTACTACGCGTTGTCAAAACGATGAAGGAGGCGTTAGATGTGTCCTTAAAAATGTCATTAGCTGAAGACACTATCGTTTTTTCTCCTGGATATTCTAGCTTCGATCAATTTGATAATTTTGAGCACAGAGGAACTTTATTTAAAGAGATGGTTAATGCGCTTTAATCGAGATATGTATGCTTAAATCGACGGTTAGCAAATGGTTTGATTGGTCATTATTTATGTCTATTTTGGCCCTAGTATTTATTGGGACATTTATGATTTTTTCTACCAGTTCTGTTGTGGGGTTATCGAATTACGGGGATGGGTACTTTTTTTTAAAGAGACATTTAGTTTTTTTAATAATAGGAACAGGTTCATTTTTATGTGGGCTTATGGTTCCAAAATCATTATATAGAACGTATATATGGGGCTTTTATGGCGCTTGTATTTTATTATTAGCCGCTACATTAATTCCTGGAGTAGGTGTTAAGGCAGGAGGGGCGAGTCGGTGGTTATATTTAGGATTTGTTCAGTTTCAGCCAGTTGAAGTTGTTAAATTTGTTTTAATTGTATTTATTGCTTCTTTTTTGGATTGGAGAAAGCAACAGGTGCGACAGGGCTTGAAAGGTATTATTCCTTTATTGGTCGTTATTGCGCTTCCTGTTGGGTTGTTAATTTCTCAACCTGATTTAAGTAATATTGTTTTGATTTCGGTGACCTCTGCGTCTATGCTTTTTTTATCCAAATTACCATTTCGTTCGTTATTTGCGTTAATTTTGATTGGATTCGTTGGATTTGGGTTGAGTGTTGCTACCCATCCTTATCAGATGGATAGGATAAAAACGTTTATGGAGCCAAATACGGATACATTAGGAAAAGGGTATCATATTCATCAGTCACTTATTGCAATAGGGTCTGGGGGTAAATTTGGACAGGGGATTGGGCAGTCAAAATTAAAATTTTTTTATTTGCCGTTGCATTATTCAGATTTCATTTTTTCGATAGTTTGTGAAGAAGGTGGTTTTGTTTTAGGTGTTTTCGTCATTGGATTATTTGCGTTATTTTTAAAACGTTGTTTTGTTCGGGCACATAATTGCGAGTCAGATTTTGATTATTTTCTTATTATAGGGTTATCGGTTCTTCTTGTATTTCAGATGATTATTAATATGGGGGCGACGATGGGGGTTTTTCCTGTTACTGGGATGCCCCTTACTTTTATTAGCTTTGGAGGAACATCACTGATTATGTCGATGTTTTTTGTGGGTGTGATTTTGGGACCACCTTCGACAGATAGTCAGTTTTTAAAGAAAGAAAAAAAAGGAGTTCCTGATGATTCAGTATAATTTGAACGCAAATTTGACTATTATTGATGCAAATATTAATCGTGTGGCGGAAGGTCTTCGAGTCATTGAAGATTTTTGTCGATTTCGTTTTAAAAATAGGGGA
>JABIQV010000126.1 GCA_018699495.1 bacterium
CAAAAATTATTTCATAAAAAATTAATTGAACAATCAAAAGAAGAGTTAACAAACGTAACAAATGAAAGAAACTCTATAGAGACACAGCTAAAAACAGGACAGGAAATAATTGCAATCCTAATCAACGAAAAACAAGACCTAACATCACAAAGCAAAAAACATAGCACAGAAATCAACACCCTAAACCAAGACATTCAAAACTCAGAAAATGATAAAACCACTTTCATTTCCGATAAAAAGAAAAATCTCAAACATTTATTCAATCAAGTTAATAAACTTGTCGAAAAAAACGATAACAAGACAAACTCCCTAAATGTAAAAATTCTCTTATGCAAAAAGTTACGTAAAAATTACAGAAAAATTTAACTTAAAGTAAGGCTACTAAATTTTCAGTAGGCCTTCCAATAACGACGTCTCGTTTTGAAGCCAAAATAGGACGTTGAAGTACCTTTATATTATTAAACACAAAATCAATTAACTCATCTGTAGAAAAGTCAGTGTGTCTACCTCCTGTCAGTTTCATCAACTCCTCTTTCCTAATTAAATCCATAACCGGTCCCTTATAGTTAGAAAAAATCATTTCTAGTTCAGATCTTGAAACATCATCATTTAAATAATTAACAACTCGTCCGCTGAACCCCTTTTCTTTAATCAAGTCCAAACCCTTTCGACTCTTGCTACACCTTGAATTATGATAATACGTTAAATCTGACATACTAACTCTCCTCTTTTACAAATATATTTCTTGAAAATTTAAAAACGACATTTTAGCATACTATAAATGTCAAAAAATGAAATTGAAAACAAATGGACACAACCACTCATTGAATGGTTTCTAATTAATAAACGAAAAATGCCATGGAGAGACGCACCCAGTCCGTACGCAATATGGATTAGCGAAATAATGTTACAACAAACTCAAGTTTCAACAGTTATCCCCTATTTCACTAAATTCATAAAAAAATACCCTACGATGAAACATTTAGCGAATTCTAAAGAAGATGATATTTTAAAAATGTGGGAAGGCCTTGGCTATTACTCAAGAGCTAGAAACCTCAGATTTGCAGCTAAATCAATCTGTGACAACAAAAAGGAAGACTTACCAGAAAACTATCACGAACTTTTAACGGTCAAAGGAATAGGGCCTTACACAGCAGCTGCTATTGCTAGCATTGCTTATGGAGAGGAAGTCCCTGTCATAGATGGAAATGTCTTACGCGTCTTTAGTCGATATTGGGATTTTGATAATGATATAAGTCTGCAAAAAACAAAAAACTGGCTTTTCGAACAGCTTTCACCTTATTTAAAAGAAGGACCCCCTTCCTTAATTAACCAAGGGATGATGGAATTAGGCGCTTTAATTTGTAAACCTAAACACCCAATGTGTTCAAACTGTCCCCTTTCAACATCATGTTTAGCTCTAAAACACGATACGATAACCAGCCGTCCCGTAAAAAAGAAAAAGCCGCCCGTCCCTCATGTTAATATCGGAATAGGACTTATACTCAAAGGAAACAAAATTCTAATAGCTCAACGTCATACACATCAAATGTTAGGAGGGTTATGGGAGTTTCCAGGTGGAAAACAAGAAACTGGGGAAGATATTGAAGATACAATTATCAGAGAATTAAAAGAAGAAACAAATTTAACTGTTGAAATTGACACTTATTGCTGCCGAGTAAACCACACATTTTCTCATTTCAAAATTACATTACATGCATATTTTTGCTCGATTTCAAAGGGAGTCGCAAAACCAATTAGCTCTCAAAAAATACGATGGGTTCCATTAGAGAACCTTTCTAAACTTGCATTTCCAACAGCAAATAAAAAAATAATATTAGAAATGAGATCCGCACTAAGTAAAACCTAAGTTATAGTTGCCCATAATCACTCAGAGTTTTAACAACGACCCTCACAGAATAAACAAACAAATCCCCCAAACATTCGGCACGGACACTACATCTACTTAGAGCCGTTTTGAGTCACAGTATCTAAACAAGAAGCAATTCGTTTATATAAAGCCAAAGTATCCGCTAGCCCTTCATCTTTATACTGTGTTAACCCCTGAATTACTTCAGTAAGTTTAATCCATTTATCTTTAAATTTAACACATAGGTCGTCTGAAGAACTCAATCCCAATTGCATGGAATGAATCGTCTCTTTCATACAAAAGATAGTCCAATCACTCGCCGTTAAGTTAGATGAATCAATTAAACTCTCACGTCCCAGATCATTCAGTGGCACAATACGAAACTCAAATGTATCCATCAACTTGCTAAAAAGAGACCTTGAAAACGTATACGAGGACTGGTCATGTGCAATTGCCGTCCAATCCTTTTTAGGACAGTTAATCTCTAAGCAATAAGTAGCACCTACCCTACGGACAGTGACGATAGAGTTATCTTTTTTCTTTCTAAAATAATTGCCTTTATTTTCATAAACAAAATCTTTCGACAATATATAAAAATTCCCTCTTCCAGATTTCAAAAAGCGAACATTATGAGCACCCAAATTAATAGGCAAACTTACATAACTAGATTTATAATCCTTACTTGAAGACGATGCAATTTCCATTAAAGGAAAGGGCTCCGTTCCTACATCTACGTTTGAATCAATAACAGGAAACGAATGAAACCCTATTTTAATTAAACAAACACCCTCACTCTTTACAGAAAATTTAATTTTTTCAAATCCAAACGATTCAAATCTATACGGGTATCCTATTTTCTTTATACTGAACGTCTTCCTATAGCCAAAATCGGGATCCTGTCGATTTTTAGACAACGATAAATCAATATTTTCATAGAACCTGGACCTTTTTACATCCATAGTCGCCATAAAAAAAGGTTTTTCTTCCCCAGGCACCCAATAAAACCCTTTCTTTTCCTCCAAAAAAGAAGAAAGTTCCCGAATATCTGACTCTAAATGAGTAATAAACAATTTATTCTCATAACAAATTGCATAAGGAACATTATCTCCACCTTCAAAATTGTATAAAAACGTAAAAGTTTTAGATACCGATTCTCCGAACCGATAAATATTAGAATAGGTACCTAAGTCATGAAAATAAGCAATAATGTCCCCTGCATCAGTTTTAAAATAGCTAAGAATTTCTTTTTGACCTGAATGTTCTATCGTCTGTTCTTTAAATTTTGTATATTTAACAATGATTTTTTCTGGATATTTTGTAGACGCATAATAAATAGATGTCATTTCCGCATTCAATCTAAATCCATTGACACGCCGAACATCATAAATCTCATTTTTTCCAAACCTACCACGTCCAACAAAAGTTGAACTTAACATACAATCGACAATATCATTGAAGTTTGAAATAAAAAATTTGGATTCAGTAGCTATAAAATGATTCAAAAAATTAAAGAAATTTTGATTATCGCTATCATTCTCTAGCTCAGCTAAACATTTTTCAAAATGATCCACAAATTGATGGACCTGTTCATAAACCAAATCCAATTTCAAAAGGCCTACCACCCGAAGAATTTCTTCAAATTTAAAAATAATTTTTGATAAGATAGAAGATGTTGTAGAAAAGGTAATAGCGTCTAATTTTAGAATTTGTCTAGTACACAATTCAATGTAACGAATGTTATCAGTGACCTCTTTGGCTATAACCGTCCAATCATCTGACGAAAAATCCGAGAGTATAATGGAGTCTGTCTCCTTGCAACGACGACTTATATCAAGTAACTCACCTATTTTTAGTTCCGTATTAATTCTACTTTTACCCATTTTACTCTTAACCTCCTATACAATCCCTACCTCACCATAAATTATTTATCTATCGTTTCACTTGTGCCGGCTAATGGAGCCTTTATTTGCTTTGCGGACTCAGCCCCTGTGTCTTTTTCATCGAAATCTGAATCCAAAGACGTTTCCTTAGATACGTCATCTTTTTTTGACGATTTTCGTTTCATTTTGCTGTATAAAAATGCAATAAAAAATAATAATGTAGCTAAGGCAACCAATCCAATTATGCCCCATAATCCATTAAAAAAGCTCTTTAAATATACCGTAAAAACAATTACCACTAAAAATAATGTCGCAAGTTCATTAAACAATCTCAATTTAAAGGACGAGGTTTTAATTGTCCCTTTCGCGCACTGCCTTCTAAATCGCCCACATTGAAAATGGTACAAAATTAAAGGCAAAACAAATAATAATTTAAAATGAAACCACCCTTCTTTATGAACATGGGACAATGTAACTAACCAAATTCCAAAACCAACAGTCGCAATCATGGATGGCCATGTAATTCCGTACCACAATCGCCGTTGCATGATTAAAAACTGCTTCTGAAGAATCTCTTTCTCAATTAATGATTTCTTGCCAGCCTCTACAAAATAGATAAATAGCCGAACGACATAAAACAACCCAGAAAACCAGCAAACCATGCTTATAATATGGGCCGCGGTCACATACAAAATCGTCATAATTAAAGTAGACTTTCTAACTGAGTAACTAACCCATCAATATAAACAAAACTCTTTTTCCAAAAATCAGGCTTAGAAATATCAATACCAGCTAATTGAGTAATTTCCCGAGGACTACATGAACTCCCTTCGGCTAACATGGCTTTCAGTTTAGGGACAAACGAGGGCCCCTCTTCTTTATATTGCTGGTATAAAGCAATGACCAATAAATTCCCAAAATTATATGCATATACATAAAACGGAGCTTCAAATATATGAGGAATCGCTGACCATTCCCACTTATATTCATCAGGATAAACAACAGAATCTTGAAACATCAACTTTAATTGCTCTTGATAAATCGTGCACAATTCTTTGCTACTCAATCTGTTCTTTCCAATTTTTTCATGGGTCTCACGCTCAAAATTAGAAAACATGTTTTGACGGTGACTTGTAGCAAAAATATCTTCCAATTTTTCGGTCAATATTTGTCGTTTTACCGCTTTATCCGTTTGAGTATGTAACAACAAATCTGTCACTAACATTTCAGAAAAAACGGACGCTGTTTCAGCAAGAGGTAAAATAGGATGATAATTAAATAACGTTTGTTTGGAACAATAAATATCATGAATAGCATGACCCAATTCATGAGCTAGTGTTGAGACATCACGTGGTTTTCCCAAAAAGTTTACCATCACATATGGATTTATATCTGGAGTAGACGAACTACAAAATGCGCCGCCCCTTTTCTTAGGCATAATAGGTGCATGAATACGATTTTCGTCAAACATTAATTTCGCATAGCTGTAAAATTCATCATCGAAATGAGCAAACCCTTGCAAAACTAAGTCCTTCGCTTCATTCCATGTATATTTTTTTGGACTTTCTTCCATAGGGGCATAGATATCGGCTAATGAAAAATCCGGTAAATCCAACAATTTAGCCTTTATTTTATAATACCTAGATACCAAAGGAGCCGCATCACGAGTTGTATCATGCAACACATCGATAACTTCATCATCAATATCGTTTTGAATATTCCGAACACCAATATCTGACTTATACCCTCTTAAATCTCGTTCTACCGTATTGCTTTTTAAAATACTGTTATAAATTTGAGTAATAACTAACGAGTCATCTTCATAGGTTTTATAAAAGAGTTTCATCGCTTTTCGTCTAACTTTAGGGTCTTTATGGTAACGAAGAGCACGAAGCTCACTGCCATTCATTTTTCGATCTATTCCATCAACTTCGATTTCGAATTGATAAGAAGACGTTAATTCACCGTACAATTTCTTAAAAGCAGACTCCCCGGTCAAATCCTTTAAGTTGCTCAATTGCTCTTCTTTTTCAGACAAATTAAACCGGGCAGTTTCAACATATCGTTTAAGAGAATATTGATAATTTTCAGCCGTTTCTTCTTGCAAAATAGACGTTAAATGATCTTCAGAAAACGCACTAATTTCCAACCCAAAAAACAAGGTCATATTTGCAACCCTTGACTCAACTTCATCGACAAAATCAACCATTGCCTTAATTTTGTCATCAGACGTATCCAATGTATATTCAAGACTTACAAACTGACTCACTTTATACAACGGCGCCCATATTTCTTCTAATTCTTGATACGCTTGATTTATCGATGTCCCGTTTAAGGTGTCCAATTTCTGTTTATATTTAGTGACAAATTCTGAAGCCTTTTTTTCCGAATTACGAATTGCATCTGGAATTTTTGGATCATCCAAACTTTCAAAAAGGTCTTTTAAATCCCATACAACTTCCTTTGCACTTTCCTTAACATCCTGGGTTTGAGTACTATTTAACACGATTTTCCTCCACTGAATTATTCGATTTTATTGTAAATTGGTAAGCATTTATTTGTAGCGTCTAAATAGTACCATAAACTCATTGTTTTTTATATTCATGGCCTCATCATAAACATCAACAAAATAGAATGAATATTGTTTAAAAATTTGACACTAATTAATTAAATTACAAGTAAGAAAGTGTTTGGATTAGCAAAAATAAACGTAATAAATTAATCATTTTCGCCTAATCCTATATGTGATTAATAAACAAATTCAACTGCACAAACCATTGACTAAATACAGTCTTAAAAAAATATTGTGTGAAAAATAAGGAACCCAATACTCTTATAAAGTTATACAAAGTAATCGAAAATCAGAAGTACGCTTCCGCAAATCCAAAAACAAAAGTAAAGGCCTAATTAACATCCACCATTAACGAAATCATACAAATACCTTTCTTATTCCGACAATTATATGAAATAATTAAAGCTGATCTTTTAGATTCAAAAAAAGAAAAACCTAACTTCACTATTGTGTTAGGCATCCCATAAAAACATATTATGACAAAACAACTTAAAAAATTTGGAACATTTGCAGGCGTATTTACTCCGACGATTCTTACAATTGTCGGAGTCATTATGTACCTACGTCTTGGATGGGTAATAGGTTCCGTTGGTTTAAGTGGCGCTTTAATCATCATTGGCCTTGCACACGTAGCTACAATAACAACAGCACTTTCATTATCATCAATGGCAACAAATGCAAAAATTGGAGCGGGTGGATTTTATGCCTTAGTTTCAAGATCCCTTGGCCCCGAAATTGGAGGCGCTATAGGCATACCTCTCTACCTCTCGCAAACACTTGGAACGGCCTTATACATCATCGGTTTTACGGAAGCATGGCTTAGCATATTCCCCGAACACAGTTCCGTTATCATTGGTCTAATCGTGCTTGTTACATTATTGCTAATTTCTTATTTTGGCGCAGATCTAGCAATGAAATTTCAATTTGTGATAATGGCAGTAATAGCTCTTTCCTTAGTTTCATTTTTTGCGAGTAAACATAGCCTAACCCAAGAAATAAATCTCAGTTTTAGTTACGTTCCTGGAAAATTTTGGGAAGTGTTTGCTGTATTTTTTCCTGCCGTTACAGGCATCGGAGCGGGGGCTGCGATGTCCGGTGATTTAAAAAACCCATCAAAAAGTCTACCTATTGGCATATTAGGCGCCACATTTGTTGGTCTAACCCTGTACTGCGTTGTCGCCTTTTGGTACGCAGGAATGGCAACGCCTGACGAATTAACAAATAATTACATGATTATGTCCATAAAAAGTAAATGGGAATGGTTAGTATTGGCAGGAATAATGGGTGCAACACTTTCTTCTGCCCTTGGTTCATTAGTGGCGGCCCCTAGAATTTTATTCGCTACAGCTCAAGACCACGTCATTCCATTTTCTAAAACATTCGCAGTTAGAAGTAAAAAAGGAGACCCGAAAAATTCAATTTTACTTACGGGTTTTTTAGTTTTAGCAAGTTTACAACTAGGAAATCTAAACGTCGTAGCCTCTCTTTTAACTATGTTTTTTCTAATTAGTTATGCAATGATTAATATCAGTCTTTTTATCGAAATAATTCTAAAAATTCCATCTTTTCGACCGACATTAAAAATACCCGTTATCGTTCCTTTCATAGGATCAATCTGGTGTATTGCAATAATGTTTCTTATTAGCCCCCCATCTGCCGTTGGATCTCTCATTTTTATTGGATGTGTATACTTTTTCAATGTGAAACGTAATATTCAGGTTTCCTTTAGCGACATTAGAAGTGGGCTCTTCAATGCAATTGCAGAATGGGCAGTTAAAAAATCATTTAAAACACGACACCACAAAAAATCCTGGAAGCCAAATATATTACTCCCAATAGAAAGCCCAAAAGAATTTACTGAAATTTTGTCTATCATCGATGCAATTGTTGTTCCGAGTGGAACAATTAGAGTTGTCTCCGTTTCAATTAAAACGAACCCAAGTCAATCAAAACTAACTAAATTTATAAGAAAATCTCTTAACATCCATACAAAGAAATCTATGGATAAAAATCATTTAGAAGGACAATTGAATCATATTGCTTCCCATTTTAAAGGTAAAAAATTGCTCGTAACGACTACTGTTGCTGAGGCTACAAATTTAATCGACGGAATAAGAATAATCATCCAAACCATTAAAGGGCTCTATCTCCCTCCTAATCTAATTTGCCTAAGAATTAACCCTCACTCTAAAAATCTGGCAAGGATTGAGGAAGTTACCTCAATAGCAGAAAAAGAAAAATTGGGCGTTATTTTAATTACAAATACATCAAAACGTCCTAGTATTTTAAATGAAAAATCACTAGACACAACTGTCGCCTTAAATACGCCTAAACCATCAAGTCAAAAATCGGCAAACAGATACATTAATGTTTGGCTACGATCAGAAAGTCCAAATTTAAACCTCGCACTATTACTTGCAATCCAAATTCAAAAAAATTGGAAGTGCAATATTAGACTAATATCTTCAATTGAAGATCTGTCTATAGAAAAAAAGACACAGTCTTTTCACAAACATTTAATAGATTCGGGACGACTCCAAAAAACTGAATCCAAAATATTAGTCGGTAATTTTTTTAATTTAATAGAAACATGCCCCAAAGCAGAATTAAACATTTTTGGAGCCAAAGGATTTAAAGACTACTCACCTCTAAAAATAATTTCAACTAAACTCGATTCTACATGCTTATTTGTAAAAGACTCTGGACAAGAAAGTGCATTTGCCTAATACAATGGTCATATGAAAATAGGAATTTTATCAGATACATACCTCCCGCAAATAAATGGCGTAAGCACAAGTATCGAAACATTTAAAAACGAATTTGAAAAAAAAGGACATGAAGTTGTGATTATTGGGCCAAAAGTAGAGTCCGATACGCCATCAACAGAAGATGTATGGAGATTTCGCTCAGTCCCCTTTCCTTTCCAAAAAGAATATAGACTAATATTACCGATATCTCGAAAGTTAAAAGGATTCGAAACGCATAAATTTGACATCCTTCACGGACAAACCCCGTTTACATTGGGCTATTTGTCTCTTTATCTTGGAAAAAAATATAAAATTCCAATCGTTCACACGTATCACACCTATTTTGAGAAATACATGCATTATGTCCCTTTACTACCAAAAAAAATGGGTATCAAATATGCCAAATTTGAATCAAAAAAGTTTTACAATAGATGTGACCAAATCGTCGTACCGTCCACTCAAATGAAATCGGCATTACACGCGTATCAAATAAATAAACCTGTCGAAATAATCCCCACTGGAATCAGAACAGACAGATCCGTCTCTTCTGAAGAGAAACATACATTTTTAAAAAGATGGAATTTAGACCCAACTAAACCAATATCAATTTTCGTTGGTCGGTTGGGCCAAGAAAAAAATATTAGCTTTCTAATAGATGCCTTTAACAAAATCAAAAAAACCGTTGATGCCCAATTACTAGTCATCGGGGACGGTCCTGAAAAAAAATGGATGGAAGAAAAAGTTATCGAACTAGGTATCGATACCTCTGTAACCTTCACAGGATATCTTAAACATAAAGATATCTTCATTGCATACGCGTCGTCAGACCTCATCTTATTTCCTTCAAAAACAGAAACTCAAGGACTTAGCCTATTAGAAGGTTTATCAGTTGGTACACCAGCCGTCTGTATAAATTCGATGGGAGTTGCTGACATTTTACATCAAAACAGAGGCGGATTCTTATGCCAAGATAGCTTAGATAATTACGTTCAAGCGGCGATTAATCTATTATCGGATTCAACCCTGTATTCCCAAAAATCGAACGATGCAATTATTAGATCCCATGAATTTTCTGCAGAAAAAATGGCAGAAAAAATGCTTGATTTATATAAATCGGTCGTTGAAAACTATAATAAAAGATAAGAGGAGCCTCCAATGAAATTAACCGTACAAACAAAATCAGACGCGCCAAAAATATGCGATTTCCACGTTCTTTTAATCTGCCAAACTAAAAAATTAACACTAAAAGATACACCTTATGATAAAGAAACAAAAAATATAATAGATTCTGTAATAGACAAAAAAGTTTTTACAGCAAAAAAAGGGGAGACAAAAACCCTTTACGGAAAACAATCCGTGATTCTAGTAGGTCTTGGCGAAGCTAAAAAACTTACTCCAGATACATTCAGACAATCAATGGGGACCGTTTCAAGACTCTTAAAATCAAATAAATCAAAAAATGCATCAGTCAATACAGACGAGTCTGTAAAAATCACTACTCGCGACATTCAAGCAATGGCTGAAGGTTTTGAAATGGGACACTATTCGTTTACCGCCCATTTAACGAAAAAACAAACACAAGAGCCCATCACAAATCTAATCTTCTGTGGAATAAAATTAGACCAAAAAGACCAATCCTCTGCTCTTGATAAAGGACTGGCCATCGGAAAAAGTGTAAATATAGCACGCGATTTAGCAAATGCTCCCGCAAACTACCTTACGCCTACTGACTTTGTATCAAAAGCAAAAAAACATTTCGGGAAAAGTGATGTCGAAATAGAAATTATTGACCAAAAACAAGCAGAAAAAGCTGGCATGGGTGGCTTATTAGGGGTTTCCAGAGGGTCAATCGAAAAACCATATTTACTCGTACTCAAATATTTACCTAACAAAAATGAAAACCCAATTTGCCTAGTAGGAAAAGGAGTGACATTTGATTCTGGTGGAATATCTATAAAACCTTCATCAAAAATGTCAGAAATGAAAGCAGATATGAGTGGTGCAGCTGCAGTCTTTGGGGCAATGTCTGCCGTAAATGAAATTGGATACAAAAAAAATATCATCGGAATTATGCCCCTTACAGAAAATATGCCAGCAAATAATGCGTTAAAACCAGGAGACGTCATTACAATTTCTAACGGAAAAACAGTAGAAATATTAAATACAGACGCTGAAGGTCGATTAATATTAGCTGACGCCTTGTCGCACGCAGTTAACCTTAAAGCAAAAGAAATTGTAGATTTAGCAACACTTACAGGCGCCTGCTTGGTCGCATTAGGAACCGTCGCTTCAGGACTATTTAGTAACTCAGACTCATTAATCAAAACATTTGAAAAAGGATGTAAAAATACAGGTGAAGAATTATGGCACCTCCCTTTATATGAAAAATATAAAGATTTATTGAAATCAGATGTCGCTGACATTTCGAACTGTTATGAGGGTCGCTATGCAGGAGCATCAACAGCTGCAATATTTCTACAAGAATTTGTAGAAAAAACGCCTTGGGTTCATTTAGATATCGCGCCAACAATGTCTAACGGGAAATCGTCAGGGGCCGATGTTAAAGGAATGTCTGGGTCTGGAGTCCGAACACTTATCGAGTATTTAGATAATAAATAAACTATTTCAAATTGAAGCCTCGGGGACCACTCCGAGGTATTCACTTAGCGAAACTAACAAAAGAAGACATTTAAATTTAGGTCCACGTTTGATAGCTAAAGAAAGTAATCTCATAATTAAATGACACCTAACCAACCTATTAATAATAAAACTAACCTTCACAAGTTAAACAATGATAGCCTTAAACTAACCATTGTAAGTCAGCTTTTTTACCCTGAACTAATATCCACAGGCCAAACTATCTATGAACTTGCAGAAGATCTCACAAAACAAAATGTATCTGTAGACGTAATATGTGGGCCCATTACCCTATCTAAACATAAAAAACCAGAACAACATATTAATCGTAATGGAATTAAAATAAACAGAATTTGGGGAACATCGTTTCCTAAGTTAAATTTTCTAGGAAAACTTTTAAATCAATTAACATTTACATTGTCTGTTTTTGTCGTTCTTACAAAACGGCGATTCACAAAACAAAGAACAACCCCCTTACTCATTCTTACAAATCCTCCAATGATGGGAATTGCAGCCGCTTTTCAACGTATAATTGGAGGAAGCCCTTACATTTATCTAATTTTTGATGTGTATCCTGAAACAGCCATTCGAGCAAATTTTATAAAACGTTACGGGCTCATTTCTTTGATTTGGACACTGTCAAATTCAATTATTCTAACCTATTCATCCAGCATAATTGTAATTGGACGCTGCATGTCAAAACTGTTTGAAAACAAAGCGTACAGCTCAAAATTAAAAACTATCCATGTATGGGCAGACGATTTATCCATCGGGCAAACTGAAACGTCGTCAAATAAAAACGACCCAGACAACCCTTATATAAAAAAATGGAATTTAAAAGACAAATTCGTTGTTATGTATTCAGGAAACTTAGCGCGTTTTCACGATTTAGAAACAATAATGGAGGCCGCGGACGCCTTAAAAGAACACACCGATATTGTTTTTCTTTTCGTAGGAGAAGGCCATAAGAAAAAAATGTGCGTGGATATTGCCCAATCAAAAAACCTTCCAAATTGCATATTTGATACTTACGTCCCGAAAGACGATCTTAAATACTCACTAAAGGTAGCTGATATTGGCCTAGTTTCTCTTTTAAAGGGTCAGGAAGGTCTTAGTGTCCCTTCAAAAACATTTGGACTCTTATCTGCGGGAATACCTATTCTCGGCCTTTTACCAGAAAACTCAGAAATATCTTTAATTTTAAACCAAGAAAATTGCGGAAAAGTCGTCGAACCCGGGAACGTTAATAAATTTGCAACTACCCTACTAGACTTGAAAAACTCTCCCGAAACTCTTAAAACCCTATCCGAGAACGGAAAAAAAGCAATAAAAGAAATGTACAATTTACGAAACGCCTCTAAAGAATATATATCTATTTTAAAATCAATCAACATCACTTAAGTATTCAATAATTTTTATTCTAGACATATCAGTAGGAATTACATAAAATATTCCCTTGTTCTAAGAGTTGGCCGGCGTAGCTCAGTTGGCAGAGCAACTGACTTGTAATCAGTAGGTCATTGGTTCGATTCCGATCGCCGGCTCCAGAATATTTCTATTAAAGTTTATTATTGCTCTTAATTTAAAACTTTTTTAGCCTAGATAGCTCAGTCGGTAGAGCAGGAGACTGAAAATCTCTGTGTCGGTGGTTCGATTCCGCCTCTAGGCACCACTTTTTTTACTATTAAAAAAAGGATGTAAAATTTAATGAATCAAAAAATTACTTTCTCAAAACCAAGTCTAATTCCTAAAATTCTATTAAAAAACTTGGGTCCCCTTTCTAAACAATGTCTATTCCAAGGATTTAACAACTTTCAGCAAGTATCAAAATACATACAGCAACTTCCTTATCGACGGATTTCCAACGCTGAGGACTTAATAAAAGTTCTCTCTGAAAATAAAGGGACATGTAGTTCCAAACATGCATTTTTAGGGAAGCTAGCTAGCGAGCTCAATTTGAACATAATGTGTATAACAGGCATTTACATGATGTCTGAAAAAAACACACCTGGTATTGGCAATACGTTAGAAATTAATAAGTTAGATGCTATTCCGGAAGCTCATTGCTTTCTAAAATATAAACAAAAATATTTCGACTTAACTAACAGCCACTCTGGAAAACCTTTAAATTTCGTTCATCTAAAACAATTTTCACCAGATGATACAGGAGTCAGTAAAACTGATTTACACAAAACCATGATTTCAGACTGGGCAAAAAAATTAAATCTTAACTCAAACGAGATTTGGAAAATTCGAGAAGATTGCATTAAAGCGTTATCTGAAAAATTAATATAAAAGAAGCCATTATTAAGACCTAATTAGGTCTTAATAATTATAATAAAGATTAAGCTCATTTGAGCATCCCCTCCCTCTATAGTATCATTCAAAGATAATGTTAATTAAAAATGTATTAAAAGAAAAATTAAAAGAAGCACTAGCTCCAATTTCACCATTAAATTTTGTCTGGTCAATAGAAATTCCTAAACAAAAAGGCCACGGCGACTACGCAACAAACGTTTGCTTCCAGCTTGCCAAAGAACTTAAAAAATCACCTAAACTTATAGCTGAAACATTGTGTAATGACTTAAATACTCAATTCAAATCCGAATTTACGTTTGAACCGATTAACGGATTCATAAATATTAACTTAACAGAAAATTTTATATGGACGCTTTCAAAAACCGTTTTGGAAAAGACATTTCCAAAATCTACAACAAACACATTAATAGAATTTGTATCAGCTAATCCAACTGGCCCCCTACATATTGGTCACGGCAGATGGGCCGTTGTTGGTAGCACAATGGTTAATATCTATAAATATGTTGGAAAAAAGGTCTCTTCAGAGTTTTATATTAACGATGCTGGCGTGCAAATTAATAACCTCCTCGCATCAGTGAAAGCCTCTAAAGATGGAACACCTATCCCAGAAAATGGCTACCACGGCGACTATGTCCACGCGCTAGCAAAGTCAAACGACAATCCGATAAGCTTTCATATCAACCAACATAAAACCGTTCTGAACGCGATTAACACAACGTTCGACACATGGTTTCCAGAAAGCAACCTACACAAATCCGATGATGTTCCAAAAGCATTAGATTATTTAAACACTCACAAATTTACCTTTGAACTAGAAAAAGCATTATGGTTCAACACCACCAAATTTGGGGATGACAAAGACAGAGTCCTCGTTAAAAACGATGGTAACTACACCTACTTCGCCGTAGATATCGCCTACCACAAAAATAAATTGGATAGAAACTTTACTCATCTAATTAATATTCTTGGCGCCGACCACCACGGGTACGTTCAGCGAATGAAAGCGGCTGTATCTGCATTAAACAAGGACGCATCAATCGATTTAAAAATTGGACAATTAGTAAACCTATTCAGAAACGGAACACCCGTTAGAATGTCAAAACGAACAGGTGACATCATCACACTACAAGAAGTAACCGACGAGATTGGTTCCGACGCTGTAAGGTACTTTCTCTCAGAAAAAAGCCTAGACTCCTCTATCGATTTCGATTTAGAAGCAGCGAAACAAAAAAATAGCGAAAACCCTGTCTATTATATCCAATATGCTCACGCTAGAATTTGTAGCATCTTCCGAAAACATGGGTTGGATAATTACAAAAAACAACCGTCTTTTGATAATCTAGATGCAACAGAAAAAGCTGTACTTCTATACTGCTTGCAGTTTAACGATATGATTTGGGAACTCTCCCAAAATTTGGAAACACATCGGTTAAATACGTATCTTTTACATTTGGCACGACAGTTCCATACCTTTTATGAAAAATGTCCAATTTTAAAATCTGAAGACTCCATAAAACTTAAACGGCTGTATATATTGAAAGTCGTGCAAGACGTTTTCAAAACGAGCCTAAAGTTACTAGGAATTTCTGCTCCAGAAGTTATGTAACTAAAAATGGAATTATCCCCATTTGAAATCATAAAAAACTCAATAGATAATCATAACCTTTTCAAAAAAAAGGATACGTTAGTAGTTTCATTTTCAGGAGGCCCTGACAGTGTTTTCTTAATGAAAACATTAGAAAAATTACATGCCGGACGCTTAATTTATATTCATTTTGTGCACGGAATACGATTAGGTGATGAAAAAAGAGAAGCCGCCCTTCTAAAAAAAATAGAGTCGAAAAACAATATTGAAATCATCACCCGTCGTCTTCCTACAAAATCATACGCAAAAAAACACAGTGTCTCTATCGAACATGCTGGCCGACTATTAAGACACTCTTTTCTTATTCATTTTCTTAAATTAAAAAAAGCAAATCACGTCATCACCGGACATCATTTTGATGACCATATTGAAACATATTTATTAAAGAAAAAAAGGGGATCTCGTTACCCAATTGGTCTCAAATTTAAAACCCTAATTTACAATAAATCATTTATAAAACCATTATTAGATATTAATAAACAAACCATTCTAAAAACATTAAACTCTAATAAGGACACCTACATCACCGATCCAAGTAACGATGACTTAATATATGAAAGAAATATCATACGTCATTCCAAAAAACAGTCACAAAAAGAAACTAAGTTAATTCTAAACGACATTCACACTAATACAGTCACAATAAAAAAATTAAACGAGAGTACGACGCGTCTTATCAGCAAAATTAAAACCATAAATAATACGTTTTCAATTTCAACGATACCCTTGGAAAAAATTGATCAAGATACCTGCAAATTTTTTATAAATGCGTTCATTCACACCGTTTTCTCAAGAAATCAAACCAAAGGAAACCTCCTTATCCCCTCATCAATTCACTCAAGTAAACACATCGACTGTATTTACAAGGCCTTGAAGAAACACGAAACAGACCAACGTCTATTTAAATTAAATCTTCCGACCTTCTATACCGTTCAAATCAAAAAGAAGACAGTCACTATTTTTTCTGAGAAATTAATACAAAAATCACAAGCATTAGAAAAAATTAAAAATAAAATCGAACCCTATTTGTCAATTAATCTTGATACCTTAACTAAAACTAGAACGTCGTCCACCTATCACTTTAAAGACTATCAAATTAAAATCGACCTAACAAAAACAGCCCCCTTAACAAACAAGCCTCTCCATCGATTAGAAACAAGAACCTCCCTTCTTACATCGAACAACCCATATACTCACAACAAATTAAATCTAACCGACTATTCAAATCTAACAGTCAATGACTCCATTACCTTCTATGATTTCGACATTATCGAAGACAAACAATTGATTGTTCGTACAAGAAATTCCAAAGAAAAAATTAAACTATTTAATGGACCAACTAAACCATTAAAAAAATATTTCATCGACGCCAAAATTCCACAAGAAATAAGACAGTCGGTACCTTTATTTTTTATAGAAAATACTTTAGTATGGATAGGTGGATTTCAACGCTCAAATCACTATAAAATAACTAAATCTACAAAACAGATTTTAAAAATCGAACTGAAAAGAAAAACTATAACTAATTAATATAATTCAAATACATATGATAAACACACACTCACAAGCAATAAATAGGACTCTTTCAAACTCTAAACCATTACTTTTTTTGTTTATATGCTTTTTTTGTTTTCTAAGTTTATTAACGACTATCCAAGCCACACCGAGTTACGTAATAGATAATTTTGAAAATAAAGATTATTTAAGAAACCCAGAATGGTGGACCCTTGGAAGCCCAAATCTAATATTTGAAGAAAATGGCGTATTAGAAAACGAAGAAAATAGTATATTAGATAACTATATATTAGGAAAAACGTCCTTATCAATTAGTGGAACCGCTGACCTATGGTATTTAGGTGGGATCGGAACATTTTTAGCAACAAATGCGTCAAAATATGATGCGTTGGAAATAAAGTTAAAAGCAATTAATAAAAAACATGGTCGAATCAAAATCGAACTCTATGACGACGATAATAATAATTGGAAAATTGAACCCTCAAAACAAATGCCATCAAAAACTCAATATGATGATAAATTTTTCTACTACATAAATTTAGATTGGGATGGATGGCGGACACTTACCATTCCATTTACAGACTTCTTAGACGAGAATAAACATATAGGCGACAATGAATGGAACCCTTCCCAAGTCCAAGGATCTGGTGGTCTGATTCAAATGCAACTTTTATTGTTCTCCAATACAAAACATGGAACCTTCGAAACATGGATAGACTCAATAAAATTAGTACACCTTAAAAAATGAATCAAAAATGGGAATACAAGCAATTAAGAACCACATTTAGAAAATTAGTTCTACTCCACAAAGATGAATCCATTGATTCCTCCGTTAATAAAAAAGCAAATCTATTAAAAAATGAACTTCAAATTCAACTTCAAGAAGAAATTAGAAACTACACAAAAAAAAATCTTGATATAAGTCAAACATATCGAAAATATATTCAACAAATGACAAAAAATCACAATAAATTCTTTAAACTATCCTTAATTGCATGTGCCACAATGTTCAGCATAACACTCGTTCTTTCCGTACTCACTTTCGTTTATATGGTGCAAGCGCATCATTCTTATAAAAGTGCAGAAGGAATGCTTATAAATCTTTCAAATTCACACGAAATGGTCGGAATACTAAATATCAAAGAGCTAAAAAAAATTAACTCATCTGTTAAAACATTAGATGTAACGATTAAACGACGTCTATAGAAATTTAGACTAGACAATTAAAGAAAAATCTCAAAATAGCAAAAAAGGACAGACCAACTATGAAAAAAACACTTCTCCTAACATTAAGCATTTTAATTTCCGTATCCATTTATGGAATGGGTGACAAAGTCAAAAATCCAGGGCACTCAAAAGACTCTTATAACAATGTTCAGGTACCCTCTCCCAAACAAACATTAATTGGAACAACATCCCCAGATTTCATGTTTACATCATTAGATGGAACAAATCACACGCTATCAGACTACAAAGGTAAAAAAATAATTCTAGATTTCTGGGCCACTTGGTGTCCTCCTTGTGTTGCCGAAATTCCACATTTCATTGCTCTTCAAAACGACTATCCAGATGTTCAGGTTATTGGAATTTCTGTAGACCAAGGTTCAGCAACTCAAGTAGTACAAGATTTTATGGTTGATAAAAACATCAACTATCCCGTCGCGATGGGAAACGAAACAATTATAGCCAAATTTGGAAAAATAAAAAGCATTCCAACAACATTCTTAATAGATGAAAATTTTATTATTAAACAAAAAGCAGTCGGTTACAAAAACAAAGAATTTTTTGAACAACATCTCAACCTGCAAAAGTAACTTAATCTTTTTTGCGTTACTGTTTAAAAATAAAACTGATTTAGAACACGTTAAACAGTCTATATCTAGAGATTACGGAAAAATAATTAAAGAATCACCGATTTATGAATTTAATCATAGCTCCTATTACTCAAAGGAAATGGGAGAGCCTCTATATCGCCAATTCATTGGAATAGGTGCCTCTCTTTCTCCTCCTAACTATTGGACAATCAAACATTGGTCTACAGAGCTTGAAACCCACTTTACACACAAAACCAAGCGAACGATAAATATCGACCCAGGCGTACTACACGCTCACAATGCGATTTTCTTTTCCACAAAGGATTTCGCGCACCGACTACCTATCGGACATCAAATTTATGCCGAAGTAAGTTTACTATATAAAAAAAAGAAATTTCATACATTAGACTGGACGTATCCGGACATGGCAAAACAAGAAATATTGGATTTTTTTTCTGATTTTAGAAAGTGTTTGTTATAAACAAACTAAAACACATCTATATGTATAAACGATTTCAGTAAGATATACTTTCAAAATGACTCCATTTATCAGTCCACTTTTATCAAACAGAGAGACGACTCAGTTCCTAATTGAAGGTATCGTCATCATCCTCTTTTCAGGGATTTTTGGAAGCTTTTTTAACATGCTTATCTACCGACTGCCGCGTGACTTACCCCTAGCGTTCGACCGTTCAAAATGTCCTACCTGTAAAAACAACCTAACCTGGATTGACCTTTTCCCAGTTTTTAGTTTTCTTTTTCTATTAGGAAAATGTAGACAATGTAAAGCAAAAATCCCCTTCCGATATTTCCTTGTAGAACTAATTACAATTTGTGCTTCTCTTGTATTGTGGTTCATATTTGGACCCACTTGGCTATTTTTAAAATTCTTATTATTTACATATGGAATGATAATCATTTTTTTCACAGACATAGAAACATATACTGTACCAGACAGTGTATTAGTTTTCTTTCTCGTTATTGGATGTTCTAATCTTTACCTCGACCGAGACTTTAAAGCGGCGCTATTGGGTACGCTTATAGGGTTTGGCACATTTTACTTTATCCAACGAATAGGAAAATTCTTTTATAAAAAAGATGCCTTTGGTAGTGGCGATGTAAAATTAGGCGGCGCCATAGGATTTGTCTGGGGCCCTGTTCTTACAAGCATGACCGTATATTTGAGCTTTTTAATAGGCGGATTTTTTGGTATTCTTCTTATTGTTAGCAAAAAAAAGACAATGAAAGACATTATTCCCTTTGGCCCCTCCATTATCATCGCATTCTTTCTAAGCTATATGTTTAAAGCAGAAATACTATCCTATTTCTTTTCCTAACCTAATCGCACAATTTTAAATTCTTTTTTAAGAAAAACCATCTAAAACGTTCTTAAACTAGTAAGGAACCCATTAATGCCTCTTTCAATAATTGAACTCTTAATAGTACTCTCTCTAGTTTCTTCAATCCTTCCAATATTTTCAAAAATAAGCGGATTCCATGTAGAAAAAAAACTTTCTTTATATGAAACGTTTGCCATAATACAAGTCTCAAAACAATTAGCAATAAGCAATGATACCGATTGTGAAATCATAATCGAAAATAAAAATATAAATATCTCTCTTAATCAACGCGTTTCCACTCATCATCTAACGGACCCTAAAACGACAATCCTAAGCAATCGACATAAACTAGGGTTCAAACCAAATAGCCATACAAAGTATTCAGGAACCATTTCTCTTCTAAAGAACAATAACCCAAGCGGTAAAATTAGCATAGGAGTCGGAAATGGAGAAATTAGAATTAAATAAAACCCGAGGATTTTTCTTGATTGATTTGATACTATCCCTGTCTTTGCTTTCACTAATTCTACTTATCTATCCTACATATTTAAAAAACTGTTACGATGTCTTTATACAATCGAACAAACTTCTTACCTGTTTATATCAAATAGACCTGACTTTATCAGAAATGCGTAGCGAAGGTTCCAATAAAACGGTAACGACATCCCACCCCCTAATTATAAAAAAAGAATATTCCATCAAAATAGGAACGCAAGAAAAAAAACTTGAACTCTACGAAATCAAAAATGAAATTTAGGATAACATTATGACTACATTTAATAAAATCACTCTAAATAACGACCGAACAACAAAAAACAAACTAAATGGATTTAACTTACTCGAATTACTCATATTCTTATTTCTTTTCTCTCTATTTTTACCCTTTATCACGAATTTCTATGTGACTATAGCTACCTCTATCAGCGCCATCACCAAGCAAATGGGAAATTCATTTGAAATAGCACATATCAACCAAACAATTGAAACAGACAGCTCAAATTGCGAAGATGTTATTGAATTATCCAGTTCAAAATATCAATTAATCTTGAAAAACAACAAAAAAATAACTTATGAGTTAAAAAATTACAGACTTAAACGAACTGAAAATAATTATGGCTATTATATTTCTCATGCCATAATAATCGACTCATTTAACGTTTCTACATTTATAAAAGATAATCTTAAATTTTTAAAACTAACAATTAATACAACTAATCCGTCCTATTTCAAATTGAATACATAAAACCCAATGCCAAAATACGAGCCACATAAAATGTCTATCAAACAACTAAATAATAATAAACTAGGATTTTGTACACTTCTCATAATTAGCCTAATATCTATACTAAGTATAAGTCTGTCAGGTACCGTTAAATTAATGCAACTACACGTTAACTATTCAACAAAAAAATTCAACATCTACAAAAATAACTTAAAAACAAAATCGTCCCTTTACCTGATCCCTTCGTTACTGAATTCCGGAACCTTTCAAAACCCATTATATGATACAGAATTAAATATAAACGAAATATTGGAAAAAAAAGAACACTACTATAACTCGACAACAAATATCCTTGTACTAGAAAGCATTCCTAATTTATCAGGAATTATATATTTATCACCAACCCAATTCATAGCATTAACTACAAATCAAAACATACCCAATTCACCCCCCTTTGGATACGTGTATAGATCGATGTATTTAGGGATAATAAAGTCGGAAATTGTCGCTACTTCAAATTTAATCACATTGGAATCTATGCAGAAAATTTAGACAAAAAAGTCTACCTACATATTTTCAAACAACGCATTAAAAAAGCGAATTTATTTCACTGAATATTTTTTAGATAACCCCAAATATAGACGTCGAACTCGACTGTTCAACTCCTTAGATGGCTGGCTATCTGGATAAGAATTTAAACTATACATCAACAAACTTTCCGCCTGTTGCTTAACGCCTTTAATTTTTTTAGTAATAATAATGGCTTCGGTAGGTAAATTAAGTTCACTATATTTTATTGAGATTTTTGAATAATATAAATCTTGACTCAATTTTAAACGATATACAATGTTTAAGGCATTTTTTAATTCCCGAATTGCCCTATCTGTTTTGTTCGTTTTTAAGGCGTTATCAGACAATTTAAGATAAGACTCTACTCTTTTACCGGTAGACACTTCTTTAAGTACTATCTTTAAACGATTAATCATTTTATCCATATTTTCAAAATCACGATTATCCGTATAAACAGTTAACAAACTAAACAACAAATCAACTTTTTCAGATGACTTGCTCGTCAAATCTACTAAAGCGACTGCATCATCTAGTTGACCTAGACTCAAATAATAAAGCTCTAGACTCTGAATCACACTAAACTTTATAGACGTATTTTTAATTTGTTCCAAAATTGACACCGTTTTGTCGTATGATCCATGCTCTCTGAAGGAGTGAAGAAATGACCGAAGCGCGACATCTTTAACAGACTCATTGCTAATTTGCTTGATTAATAAAAGAGGAAAATGATATTGCTTTTTCTTACCAAAAATAGCCCCTAATTTCACATACGTATCTTCAAAAATAACCGAATCTTCAATTTTATTTACTAGGTCAGTAGACTTTTCGAATTTTCCACTCTCAGCAACCAAAATTGCAGCCCGACTTAAAACATTATTCATGACCGAAGGATTAACAATTTCTGACATCAAATTATCAGCTTCTTCATATTCACCATTATAAATCAAACCTAATACAACTTCTCCAATACCTTCCTGCTGTTCGGTTACCCCGGAAATTGATTCCAGGTATTCATAGGCCAGTAAATAATTTTTATTCAGAGAATAATAGGTAATTATATTTTTTAATGCTTTAGCTTTTAATGAAGAGTCTGTAATTGAATAACTTATCAGGACGGCTTCATCTATTAATCCTTGTGTCAAATAAGACTCTATCACACTGTTGTTAATCCTAAACCTAAGAGTAGAATCCATAATTAAAGACGAAATATCCATAGCTCTACTAAACGAATTCGTTTTAACGAGTACCCTTGCAACTTCAAAATAAGATCTGTCTCGCTCCGATACATACCTTATCTTTTTTGCCATAGAAATAGCGTTCTCAATTCTATTGTTATTTGCTAAATACGTAGAAATACTAGATAACAGCCTACTTTTCACATTTGAACTTTTAATTCGTAGACTCGCTTTCAAAGCCTGATCAACGTCATCCACTATCAAACTAGACTGCCCAATAGACTCCAAAATCATATCTTTTTTTGAATCGTCCCGAAATGAATCGGAATAGTTAAAAGCTTCCTTAAAGTACTTGTTTTTTACCAATGCATTTACAGAATCTATTACAGCTGCCAGATACGCATTTGGTTTATCATAGGACTTAATAACTTCTAGAACATCTAACGAATAATCTAATGCGCCGACATCTATATACTTAACACCTATACTAGAGAGTAAAACAATTGACGGTGTTTTCTGACTTAATGCGGCGGCATATGCGCAATCAATAGGAGTGGCTACGTTCTTCAAACTGAACGTCTTAACGTTCTTTTTCGGAGCTTGCGCATTTAAGTCTGTAGGAACAGAAATAAAAAAAGTACATACTGCTAACAATAAGCCTAAATTAAAAATGCTCAATTTTTTTATATCTAAACAAGGTTCAACACCACTTTTTGTCCGAGCATCACTTTTTTTTATACTAAAAAACGTCATTTTAGCTCCTTCCCTCTCATTATTAATTGAAAATTATAACCAATCCAATAACACCTAATATAATACGATAAACACCAAACGGAACTAATTTCCATTTCTCTATCATTTTTATTAAAAAAACCATAGACGCCAAACCCGAAAAAAAAGAAACCACTATCGCTATACCCATTAATCCCAAATCGGAAACAGTCAAAGAATCAAAGCTTTTTAACAACTCATAAGCAACCGCACAAAACATAACTGGGACAGACAACAAGAATGAAAATTTTGTAGCTACTTTATAATCTAAACCTAATAAAACACCGCCAACAATTGTCGATCCTGACCGACTCATACCAGGAATGAATGCAAAACACTGAAATAGACCTATGTACAACGCTTGCTTATAAGAAATTTCATCAAAGGAACATGTCTTAACCGACTTATTTTTAACAAAAATATCGGTACAAATCATACACACTCCCCCAAAAATCAATGAAATTAAAACAACGGTTTCACTAAACATTGACTTAATAAACGAATACCCAAAAAATCCAACGATTAAAAAAGGAACGACAGCCACTAGCATTTTTCTATTACCTTCACTCATCCAATTAGAAGGTTTAAATTGATGTGCAAAAAAATCTTTATACAAAAAAAGAACGGCGATAATAGCCCCTAATTGAATTGATATTTCAAACGTTCCAGAAAGAGACTCAAATTTAAGGACTTTACCTGCGAGTATGAGATGACCTGTTGAAGAAACAGGCAAAAACTCAGTTATACCTTCCAACACACCTAATGCAATAGATTTTAAAATACTTATAAGGTTCATTTGAATTGAATATACCATAAAAGTAAAAAGCAAAAAACAAAAACAAAAACAAAAACAAAAACGGAAAAACATGTTATTGTATATAATGTTACGTTCAGTCTTAAAAAAATAAACATATATATGGATACACCTACTTTACTTAAATTTTCTGCGATTCCTTTTTTAGGAATAACATGCCAATGGTTCGCATGGCGTTTCAAAATTCCGTCTATCCTACTTCTTCTGATTACAGGGCTTATTGTAGGACCTTTTTTAGGGCTATTAAATTCAGATACGTTGCTTGGTCCTTTATTATTCCCGATCGTTTCTCTCAGTACGGCTATTATCCTATTCGAAGGAGGAATGAGTTTAAAAATAGCCGACATTAGAAACACAAAAGTAATTGTGAAAAATTTAATCACTAAAGGAATACTCATTTCATGGATACTTATAACTGGCTCCACTTATATTTTAATGGGATACAGCTTTAAAGTATCCATTTTACTTGGTTCCCTATTTGTTATGACTGGACCTACAGTTATTTTGCCGCTTCTCAAATATGTTCGAGTCTCCAACAAAGTCTCAAACATCCTAAAATGGGAAGGTACAACAATCGATCCTATAATCGCAATATTGACCCTATTAATTTTCGAAGTCGTCATAGCAACAGGTCCTGAAGAAGCTGTAAGTGTATTGTTTATGGTTCTATTAAAAACGGTTATTCTGGGAACCTCATTTGGATGTTTAGGCAGTTTTATTTTCATACTGATTATCGAAAAACATTGGTGTCCTCCATTTCTACAAGAAAGTATTACATTAATATTAGTGATAGCCGCCTTTGTAGGCGCAAACATACTTCAAAAAGAATCTGGTCTACTCGCTGTAACTGTTATGGGGATTATTTTAGGGAATCAAAAATCTATATCCGTAAAGCACATTGTCGTATTTAAAGAAAATTTATCCATTATTTTATTATCATCTTTATTCATTATTTTAGCATCTCGCCTAAACATACAAGATATGATCCCTCTCCTTAATTACAAAACATTAATATTTATAGCCATCGTAATTTTTATTGCAAGACCTGCCTCTATTTTTCTCTCAAATATTAAAACTGATTTAACGTTGAACGAAAAAATATTTATGTCCTTTATGGCCCCTAGAGGCATCGTTTGTGCAGCCATTTCATCTTTATTTGCGATCGAATTATCCAAAGCAGGTTTTGAAGAAGCAGATCAAATTGTATCCATTACATTCATTCTAATTTTATCCACCGTTACATTTTATGCACTGTTAGCGGCACCTCTTGCAAAATGGCTTAAATTAACCAAAATCCAAAAAAAGGGAATTTTAATAGTTGGCTGTACTGATTTTTCGATAAAATTAGCAACTATCCTTAAAGAAAATTTTGTCCCCGTACTAATTGTCGACACAAATATCGAAAAAATAAAATTTGCTGAATCGCTCGAAATTCGAGCAATGCAAGGGGATATGCTTTCCGACGTCGTTCGTAATAAAATCCATGAAGATGAGTTCATTAAATTACTTGCGATGACAAACAGCGACGAAATCAATTTATTAGTTGTAAACGAATACCTAGAAAAATTTGGACGAAACCATATATATAGGCTATTTCCTACAAATTTATCCTTAATTAACTCCACAGAAAATGTTGATAGGTTTTTATTTTTTAACGGACCAAATTTGAAGCTAATAGGAAATCAAACCAAATTTGGGACCAATATAAAATCCATACCTGTTCCAAAAAACTTCAAATTTAAACAATTCCTTACAGAACATATAAAATGTATTCCTTTACTAGTCATCACCAAAAGAAAAACCGCTCTATTGTTTATTAAAGACAAAACGTTAATTCCAAGACCAGGACAAACACTCGTATATCTTGCTTGAAATAGTTGTTTTCCATCAATTTTAAAACATTTTTTATCGAATTAATTAGAAAATGGGTTACGAAAATTTATCCCGGATGATAAAATTGTATAAAAAAAGTAAGAGGTTCCGATGAAATTAAACAAATTAGATCCAAAAATTATTGAATTACTAAGACAAAACGGAGCAATAACTAATGTTGAGCTCGGAAAAAAGTTAAAGGTATCAGAAGCTACTATTAGGTATAGAGTTAAAAAACTTCTGGACCGAAATATTATTAAAATAAAAGGTCTTCTCAATCCAAAAATGCAAGATGAAAAACAACTTTTCTATCTCTGTCTGACAATTGCCCCTAGAAGAGAACTCGAAAACACAGTACATGCACTTCTTGAATACGATGAAGTAATAAACGTTGCTTTAATTACTGGTCGTTATGACGTCATAGCTGAAGTATTTATTGACCCGCATAAACTCATCGATTTCCAACGTGACCTTGATTTCAATGAAAATGTTAATATCTCAACAATCGAAAGTTTTAGTACATTAAAAAGTTTTAATAAGTGGATATAAAACCAACATAATAAAACTTTTCAAATTAGGGGATAGTACGTTTAGGATGGTCCCCTAACTTTCTTACGTTACGACTACCTATAATAAAAATTATTAAAAAAGAAATAGGTTTTTTAACATCCCCTTATTTAATTCTTAGGCACAAATTCAAGCGCGGCCGAATTAATACAGTACCTTAATCCTGTAACTCCTGGTCCATCATTAAACACATGCCCTAAATGAGAATTCGACTCTTTTCCTCGAATTTCTATCCGAGTAATGCCTAATGACATGTCTTTAACTTCAACAATATTTTTTGAGTTCAAAGGTTTAGAAAAACTTGGCCATCCAGTTCCAGAATCAAATTTATCGTCAGAGGAAAACAACGGTACCTTAGACACTATATCCACATAAATGCCTTCTTCATGATTATCCCAATACAAATTTCGAAAAGCCGGCTCAGTACCATCGTTTTGAGTCACCTCAAATTGAAGTTTTGTTAATTTTTTAATTTCGACTTCATATATCTTCTGACGCCGATTATTCCAAATAGAAATTAATTGAGAATCTCTTTTTGAGCCATATCTATAATATTTATAACGCAACGGGTTCTTCTTATAATAATCTTGATGGTAGTCTTCTGCTTCATAAAAAATACTTACGGGAAGAACCTCTGTTTTAATGGGATCCTCAAACAAACGAGAAATAAACGTTTTAGATGTCTCTAAATAAAGCCGTTCCGTATCAGACTGAAAAAAAATTGCGCTCGCATATTGCTGACCTCTATCGCTAAAAGACCCTCCCAAATCAGTAGGATCTATCTGCCTCCAAAAATTTTCAACTAATTCGTCAAAAGAAATTTTTTGCGCATCATAAATAACCTTTACTACTTCATAATGACCTGTACGACCCCCTGAAACCTCTTCGTATGAAGGATTCAATACAGTGCCGCCCATATAGCCTGAAATAACCTCATTAACACCGTCAATAGCTTCAAAATTAGACTCTATACACCAAAAACAGCCCCCTGCAAAATATGCATTTTTTATAGTCTGATTATTCAAAACATCACCTTCCTTAACAGTTTTTTTTACCCCATTACTCGCTTCAGACATGCCGTGAGATAAAGACATCAATCCAAAATAAATTATACAAACAACCCCTATGTATTTACTGACAACCCTGTTAACTTTCACTATGTCTTTCTCCTAACCTTTGTTCATCTCTTATTCTCAAAAAAAGGCATATCGGTTACAAAAAAATTAACAAGCAATAATATCCGAATCGTCATCCCTTGGAGACATTGGCTGAGGAGACATATATAATGTTCGCGTTGGATATGCAAATGCTACACCAAGTTCTTCTGCCAGTTTAATAATGCTAAGCATTACATCATGTCGAATCTGAGTCTCATCAGAATAACTAGACGCAATAAAGAAACAATATAATAGTATATCTAAAGACGAATCGTTAAACTTATTCAAATTGACAATAAAATAATCTTTTCTTAACTTTGGATGAGCTAACAATATGTTTCGAATCCCTTCGCAAAAACTGTCAATTTTTGAAGCAGGTGTTTCATACAAAATAGAAATATGGGTTTTAAAGCGTCTAAACTGTCGTTCTCCATAATTGTCCACAGAAGCAGTAATTAAATTTGCATTCGGAACTGTCACTAATGAATTATAAAACGTACGAATTCGAGTACTTCGAAACCCTAGTTTTTCTACATTTCCTTCAACAGCACCAATAACAACCCAGTCCCCTATCTTAAACGGTCGATCAACTAAGATAGTAATAGACCCAAACAAATTTGAAATAGTAGATTGACCCGCCAATGCAACAGCCATACCTCCAATCCCGAGACCTGCAATTAAGCTAGAAATCGGTAAATTGAGAATTTCAGCAGTAGATAATATTCCAATACAAACTATTATTACCTTTAACGTTCTACTAATTATAGGAAAAATTAACGCATCATATTTTAAGTTAAAAAGAACGCCTTTTCTCTCCACAAAAGATACACATAAATCGATAATTTTCCATCCAACCCAAATAAAGCTTAAAAAGCTTAATAATTCGGAAGCAACAGAAAATTTAGCCAAACCCGCATCAGGAAGTCCAATCCACGCCAAACCCGCCGTCCAAATCCACCCAATGTATAGAATACTCAACGGTTTATACATTTGAGCCTTATCATATTCCGACCGGTCAAACCCTGGAATCATATCCATAACTTTAGACAAAGACCGATTCGTCATTCGACCCAAAAATCGACTTCCTATTATCCCAATAATTAAGACTGAAATAATTCCAATCCATACCCTATTAGACACAAAAAGTACTGTATAATTTAATAGGGAACTAGACGCTAAAAACTCTCTACCTATCGCTATAAAACTTTCATTATTCATGACTCTTCCTTTCTAAATTTCACCTATTTGGATTTTCCATAAATCTGCGTACAATGAATTTTTTAATAATAATTCATCGTGAGTCCCTTGCTCTGCAATTTCTCCATTTTTCAAAACAAAAATTCGATTCGCATGCCGTATCGTAGAAAGTCTATGTGCAATAATTATACCTGTTCTTCCCTCAGTGATTTGATGAATATTCTTTTGAATCTCACGCTCGGTCTCGGTATCGACCGAACTTGTAGCTTCATCAAATATCATAATAGGCGCATCTTTTAATATAGCACGTGCAATACTTAGTCGTTGCCGTTGTCCCCCCGACAATTTAATCCCTCTTTCTCCTACAATCGTCTCATATTTATCTGGTAACGAATCCACAAATGAATGTAATTCTGCAACCTTCGCTGCTTTAATAACATCATCCAAACTTGTATCCAGTGTCATCCCATAAGAAATATTTTCTAAAATTGTTCCATGAAACAAATAAACATCCTGACTGACGAGCGCTATATTTTCTCTTAAATTTTTTACACCTACCGACCGAATATTTTGGCCATTCAAAGATATGTCTCCTTCGGTGGGGTCATAAAATCTCAACAATAGCTTGATTAATGTCGTTTTTCCAGACCCAGTGGTTCCGGCTATTCCAACTGTTTCCCCTGGTAAAATATTAAAACTTAACTTATTTATAATTGGTTGATCTTTTGAATAATTAAAAAATACATTTTTAGCAGAGATCCCCATTAATCTATTATTCGGAATATTTAAATTTTCTCTACCATCTTTAACAATACTTTTAGCTTCCATCATTCCAAAAACACGATCCACACTCGCCTTAGATCGTTCATAATCATCCAAGGTAATTCCTATACGTGTTAATGGCCACAAAACCCTCTGAATCAACATAGCAAACAATACAAGCTGGCCTACACTTAAGACGCCGGTATCCGTAAGCACCCAATAACTTCCCAATAATAAAACACCTGAAAACCCGAGTGCAACGCATGTTCGAATCAAGGGAACATAAAGAGAGTTCAATCGTATTGCTTGATAATTTGCCTCTTTATAAGCAGTCGAAGCAGATTCCACTCTTTTTCGTTCTAAATCTTCGGCCGTAAAACTTTTAACAACCACTATTCCCGACAAATTATTCTCTAGACGACTATTCATTTCTCCAACTCTATCCCTAATGGTCGCATATTTAGGAGATATTTTTTTTTGATAATAGAAGCTGCCAGCTATTATCAATGGAATTGGGATCAACCCTACCAACGCCAACTGCCATGAGGTTAAAGCCAAAACATAACCCGAAAACAAAAAGAGAACCCCTAGTTGAATAATATCGCTAAGTCCATGATTTAAAAAATGCTCTAACTGATTAATATCATCGTTTAAAACAGAGAGTGTCTCACCTAATCGATGGTCTTCAAAATAAGCCATTTCTCTTTTCTGAAGCTGAGAATACGTATCGACTCGTAAATTATGTTGAACCTTCTGAGCCAAGGACATAAATCCATATTGATACATCCACTGAAAAAGACTCTCTAATCCGAAAATAAAAAAACCAAGAACGGATAAGAAGATAGCCATATCCAAAGAGGAATTCAAAAAAGAAATTTTACTCATCCATACAGGAGGTTCTCCCCTAACAGAATCAATAACCCACGCAACCAATAAAGGGGGCATCAAATCCAATATTTTATTAAAGACACTAGACGTAATAGAGTACCAAAAATGAAGTTTATATCTATTTATATAGATAAATAATTTTTTCATTGAACCCTCAACTCTAGTAGACATTAATTAACTCCATTCATTTCAGTAAAATATTCATATCCCCGATAAAGATCATCCATATCCAGTAATTTTGACAAGTCAGATAAGGCACGCGTTGATTCAACAGCTAATACTTTGTCAAAAAAGTCAGACTCATTTAATTTCTCTCTATAATAACTATTAATCCAGTCTTTCAGATTATAATAAAGCGTTTCATCAAAAATTACACCTGGATGAACCAATTCTAGTTCCTCATTTGTAACGGGAATTCGAAGCCTCAAACAAGCAGGACCTCCTCCATTTTTCATACTTTCGGTTAAGTCTACATAAATGACATGCGTTATAGACTCATTTTCCTTTAATACCCGGTCAACAACAGCCCTGGATCGAGGGCACAATTTTACTGTAGATGAAGCAATTAATGTCATCGTTGAAGGCATTCCATTTTTCATTTCATTTGAAATTAACTGAGAATTAAAAAGATACGAATGAACCGCTTCCTCAACGGTCAATTCTTTAGAATCAACACGAATAAAAACCAATTTCTCCTCCCCTACCTGACCCCATTGACGACACACGTCATCAAAAACCTTTCCCATTTTTTCAAACGTTTGTTCATGACAAAAAATAACATTTTTATGAGATAAAAATAAAACATCATTATGAAACACACCAGACTGGACACTTAATACATTTTGTTGAAAAAACATACAATTTGAAAAATCTAATAAATGATTTTTTGCTACCTGTTTTGAAGCTGACAAAGACTGCCTTAACACTAATTTATTAGATGAATCTTGAGTAAAATTGTAACTAAATAAGTGAATCCCATTATCTAACCGAGCATGATTAGCTGCCCCTTCATCAGGTTTCTCAACTGGATCATGAATACAAAAACAATCTGACTTAAACACCATCCGTAATATCTTTGTCGAAAATGAAGTTTCTATTGAGCGATGTAAAAATGTTTTCAAATTTGAAGGCGTTATATGAACATTTTTATCCGTACTGTCTCGTGAAGGCGTAACCGTTGCCATATTAGCCGTCCACATAAAAGAAGACGAATACCTAGATAAAAGAAAATCTATTTCAAGGCCCTCTTTTTTAGATTTATCTCCCAAAAAAGCCCCCTTTTTCCTTTTTAAGTCGGAAATTTCACACTTAGTGTTAGACATCCCGAAATCGTCATTTCCAGCACACCTTTCTTTGTTTACAATATGTTCAAAATAATCTTTTTCTTTCTGAGACTTAAAATATGGACGAGGATGAGGAGGACATACTGCAACAGGCACACCTTTTTTATATAATTCATACATTAAATTTAAAACCTGAAGAGCTGCTTCTCGAGGCCTAGATTCCTGTAGTGCCGATTTTTGAGAAGCAAGGTTCCCTTCACTTAAGCCCCCAAAAAAATGAGTAGGTCCAGGAAGACCAACTAACAAAAGATCTTGCACTATCAAATAGTCAAACCAATAGGTAATGAATCAGGAAATTCCAACGTTGACCGGAGAATTGTAGAAACAGGATATCCACAATAATCAATAGCAAAATAAGCACTGGGTCGATAATTGCCGCTTCGTCCAACCCCACCAAAGGGAGCATAACTACTCGCTCCATTTGTCGGCATATTCCAATGGATCAACCCTGACCGAATTCCATTAAACACCTTATCATAGGACCATTTAGACTTGGCCAATATGCTCGTCGAAAGTCCATATGTTGATTCATTACAAACACTCATCGCTTCCTCGACCGAAGACACCCAAATAATCTGAGTCACAGGTCCAAAAATTTCTTCATCCCCACGGTCAACGTCCGTTGAATCCAATATAACAGGTCGAACAAAAGGAGGCTCCATATCTTGCGTATTCAAAATAGAGTTACTTCCTCTCTTAACTAAATCGTCAACACTGTTCAAAATATTTTTATAACTTAAATCGGAAATCACACTACCAATAAACGAATCCGTGTTATAAGCCCCAATTTTCATAATTCGGGTTGCTTCAACAAATTGTTCCACAAAAGATAGGGTTTCTTTAGAACGAACCAAAACCAAGCGCCTCGCACACGTACATCGCTGACCAGCTGTCATAAATGCCGATTGAATCGCCGTTAGGACTGCCGCTGATTGATTCTCAAAAGACTCAATAATCAACGAATTATTGCCACCCATTTCCAATGCCGCCAATTTATACGGATGCCCAATGATAGACTTTTGAATTTTTTCGCCAGTCGTTGAACTCCCAGTAAAAAAAACTCCTGTAACATCTGGATGTTCCACTAAGTACCGACCTTCTTCAGACTCTCCAAAACAAATAGATAGAACCCCGTCAGGTAACCCCGCTTCTATCCATAAATCAACCATCATGTTCCCAACAGCCGGAGTCAATTCACTGGGTTTAAAAACAACTACATTTCCCATCAACAACGCAGGTATAATATGACCATTGGGCAAATGTCCTGGAAAATTAAACGGCCCTAAAACAACAACAATTCCTAACGATTTGTAACGAGTCGTTGTGAGCGTATCCTTTGTTTGAATTGTTAAATCAGGACACCTATTTTCAAACGATTTAAACGTAATATCAATCTTATTTACCATTGCGGAAACCTCAGTTAATGACTCCCATAAAGGCTTACCTGTTTCCTTTGCAATAAGTTCTGACAATTTAGACTTATTTTCTATCAATTTTTTTTGAAACGAGCTTAAATAAGCCATTCTCTCGGACACAGGTAATTGCGACCATTTTGACAAAACTGACTTAGCCTTTTTTAGTACCCTTTCTATGTCTCCACTAGTTGATTTTTCAACATCAAATAAAACATCTTTTGTAACAGGGTTATACGAAACAACACGCCCCTCTTTAAGTGGGCCATCAAAATATTGTTTACTAGTTTTCATACGTTAAACCGAACATACGATTACAGTCTCCATATCCGAAATCCCCAAATTTTGAATCACCCATTCCTCGCAATAAAATTGACCATTTAAAACCTCTCCCTCACAAAACACAGCTCTATAGTCTACTAATTTATTGGTCCCAACAATAAATGTCTCTTTAAACTTTTTAAATCCCATCCCTTGTTTTACATTCAATGTCATTTGCGACGTATTTTTTACCGACTTTATCGACTTAGTTAAACACCTCAACTTAGGTCCTCCATCAAAAATATCAACTTGAGATAAAACAGAAAAACCCTGATCTTTTAAAAAATTAAATGCTGGAACTGTATGTTTATGTGGTTGGCCTATTACCGATTGAGCATCCTCAGGCAATAGATTTACATATATTGGATATCTGGGAACAAGATCATCTATAAACTGTCGATTCGTTACTGTCATCAAATCCGCTTCCTTAAAAGAAACGTCAAAAAATTTAACCCCCACTCTATCCCAAAAAGGACTTCGTCCCGACTTTGAACTTATCCCACGCATTTCCGCAATCACCTTTTTCTCAAACCGTTGCCTCCAATTCGCGATAAACATGAACCGTGACAACGACAAAAACTTTCCAAGCCCCTTTTTTCTATGATTTGGATCGAGATATAAGCCCCCAATTTCTGATGGTCCGTTAGAAATCGATAATAATTTAAGAATTTTATACGTTTTCTCTTTTTTTAAGCTCTTGGATTTTTTAGTTATATTTAAAACCTTATAGGAATAAAATGGAAACTTAAGACCGATTTTTGAAAATATTCCCGACACG
>JABIQV010000127.1 GCA_018699495.1 bacterium
ATGTGGTGAAGTAAGCGACGTAGCAATCATCATGGATAGAGAAACAGGACGTTCTAAAGGATTCGGATTCATTACATTCGAAACTGAAGAAGGTTTTAATGCTGCTATTGAAAAAGACAACGTTGAAGTTGGCGGACGATCTCTTAGAGTTCGTAAAGCAGAACAAAAACAAAAAAGATTTAACTAAATTTGAATTTCTACAATTTGTAGAAGCTTTATAATTAAATCAACTAAACCCAGGAATTTTTTTTAATTAAAGATTCCTGGGTTTTTTTTGCCAAAAAATTTCGCCCCTTACCTTAAAACTTAATCCTATCGTAAGCAACTATACCTAAATATTTACCTACCTGCCGGTTACACAACTCTGGACGTTGTGATTCTAAAAAAACAGGGCACCTTGGACGGTATCGAATTATTGGAAGGCCAATTACACAAAGAACCGACACGGCCTTCAACTTCTGGCTAATATAAATTTGAATAATTTAATGTGTAATTACAGAAACAGCTTTCTCTGTAAGTGTCATGATAGATTTACTTGTTCCCAAATAATCTCCATCAATCTGAACATGCGAATCATCGTTTAGCACCGTTAACGATTTACAACGCTTGTACTCAATAAAATTGGGTAGTTTTTTGGATTTGACTTTTAGTCCCACTATAAACATTATCATATCGATTAATCGTTTTGACTTAATCATACAAATATCAAAGTACCCGTCATCAATTCGTGCTCCTTCAAACATTTCTAAGCCCCCACCATAAAATTTTGTATTCCCAACAATTAAATAATAGGTTTCGTGAATTGTATCTTCATCATCCATTTGAAAAAAAACTCGTTTAAATGTATACCGAGGCAACGTTTTCAATGCTAAAAAAATATAACTGAACACACCGAATTTATTTTTAAGGGTTGATGTCATTTGTTTTGTTATATAGGCATCGAGTCCAATACTTGCCATCGTCAAAAAATACTCATCATTAACAGACCCTAAATCCATCAATACCTTTTCCCCGCTCTTAATTGAAGCCACAATTTTTGGTATAGAATGCCCTAAGTTTAGTTCCACTCCCAAAACATTAGCTGTCCCTAATGGTATAGGACACAAACTAATTTTCGAATTAGCACCCAAGCCATTTACAATTTCATTTAAGGTTCCATCTCCACCAATCCCAATAATTATTCCTATTTCGACAGCAGAAGCGATCGCTCGTGCATGCCCACTATGTTTTGTCGGTTTTATCACGACGAGACGCCCTATTTTTTCTAATTCATACGTGAGATCATTTACATAATCAACCAAGCCTTTGTTTAATTTTCGATGGCTGACACCCAAAAACCAGCTGACCAATGGAAATCGATTTTTTCGACTGCCCGCGCTTGGATTATAAATTATGGTGACTCTATCTGATGACATCTGTTCAGCTTACCAAAATAAAGGAGTATGATATAGTCATGACTCCTCTTAAAATTGTACTGCTCTACACCTCAGGCCATATTGGCAGTGCAATCACGCTCAATCGATTGGTACACTCAAAGGAATATCAAATTATTGGCATTATAAAAACGCCCCTGGTTTCTTTATCGTTTAGAGGAAAAAAATCCATTGTCTCCCAAATGAAAAAAATGGGGTGGCAATTTGGATGGGTACTCATATGGCAAAAAGCATGGCACTTCGTCATGCGGCTATTAAGTGGTTTAATTCCATTTAAACGACATCTACTTTGGCCTAGTATAAAAATTGCTACTAAACTTAAGATTCCCATCCTCTCTCTAAAATCTATTAACAACCCGGAAAGCACCTGTTTTATTAAAGACCTTGGGCCAGACCTTCTAATCAGTGCCTACTTAAACCAAATTATTAAAGAACCTCTCTTATCTAGTCCAAAAATTGGAATACTTAATGTCCATCCGGGTTGGTTGCCTGCTTACAGAGGGGTTATGGCCTATTTTTGGGTACTGAAAAATGGTGAGGATGAAGCCGGTGTGACCATACATTGGATTGATCACGGGATAGATACTGGGAATATTTTAATGCGAAAAAAATTCAAAATTCATGATGGAATGACTCAATTTGATGTTCTTGTGAAGTCGGCAATTGTTGGGGTTCACCTTTTACGATCTATCGGTAAAAAAATAATTAATGACGACCCCTTGCCGCATATAAAAACAATTGAAGCCCATACTGATTATTATTCGTTTCCTTGTGAAACGGCATTTAATCATTATTTCAAAAAACATAATTTCTTTAATATTCGATCTATTCTAAACCTGTTTATGAAACAAAAACTTTAGCCTTAATGACTCGCGCACCTCATAGTTAAGATTTATCTGATTCTAGAATAATTTCAACGGCCCTTTAGGTACAATTCCGTAAGGGTTAATCGTTTTATGGCTCTTAAAATAATGGTTTTTTATATGGTCGAAATGAATCGTTTCTTTAACGCCTGGATACTCATTTAGCCGATTAACGTACTCTGACAAATTCGGATAATCCATTATTCTACGAATATTGCATTTAAAATGCGTGACATAAACGGCATCAAATCGAATTAACGTTACAAATAATCGCCAATCTGCTTCCGTGAGCTGATTATTTATCAAATACGTCGAGTTATTCAATCTTTCTTCAAGTTCGTCTAAGCACGAAAATAATACATCAATAGCTTCGTCATAGGCGTCCTGGGTTATCGCAAATCCACATTTATAGACGCCATTATTTACTGCGGAATAAATGTGTGAATTAAGCACATCAATTTCTGTTCGTAATTCGTCAGGGTACATGTCAACAGAGGCGTCACCCAAGTCGTTAAACTCAGAATTGAGCATGCGGATTATTTCAGATGATTCATTATTTACTATCGTTTTATTTTTTTTGTCCCAAAGAACGGGGACTGTAACCCGACCAGTATAAGTAGGGTTTGCTTTAGTATATACCTGATGCATGTAATTTCTTTGATATAAATGGTCAGGATACGTGTCATTAAATTCCCACCCATTTTCTCCCATAAAATAATCAACGACTGACACAGATATATGAGACTCGAGTTTCTTTATTTTCCTAAAAATAAGCGCTCGATTCGCCCACGGACACGCGTGACTTACATATAAATGGTATCTACCACTTTCCGGGGAAAATGGGGTCGACCCATCTATCGTTACGTGGTTCCTAAAATGGCTATCTTCTCGAACAAACTTTCCTTTTGATTTCGACATGTCGTACCATTGGTCTTTCCATTCGCCATTAACTAACAATCCCATACTATTTTCCCTTTTTAATTAAATTTAATATTTCTTCTGCTGCTTTTTTATTTACATTTACGCTATAGAAACTCTTTTTTACTTCCTCGTAATCAGATTTAAGAGTAATTATTTCTTCTTCATTTTCTAAAAAATTAACTGCCTGAGATACAAGCCGTTCTACACTACACTCCGTTTGAATATTCTCTGGAACAATTTTCTTCTTAGCTAAAATATTGGGAAGCGAGATGAATTTTACTCTATCAAAAAACTTTTTCCCTACTAATTTTTTAATAACCCAATACGATAGTGGGTGAAATCTAAAATTTGCTATAAATGGGGTTCCCATTAACATATGCTCTAAGGTTACCGTTCCTGAAGTTACCAATGACAGCTTCGTGTGCTTCATCAAATCATATGGGCTCCCTTCATAAAATTTAAGAGGGGAAGATGGTGTAAACGACTCCTTTATTTTTGGAATTAACTCCACATCGGCTACAGCTAACACCATCTGCATTTTTGGATACCTTTCGATTAACGCCTGAGCCGCTTGTCCAATAACTGGCCAAACATACTTTATTTCCTGAGACCTAGACCCTGGAAAAAGAGCCAAAATATCCTTCGACTGGTCTAAATCTCCTTTCTTAAATACGTCCTCTTTTATCGCATCACTTTTTGCAATATCGCACATGGGATGACCTATAAAAACAGGGTCTCCACCTAACTTACTATAAAAAGGGACCTCTTCTTTAAAGATAGATAAAATTTTATCGGTACATTCGACAACTTTTTTACCGCCGGATTCGGTTCCCCACTGCCATTCTTGGGGAGATATAAAATACACCACAGGAATCCCCAATTTTTTTGCTTCTTTGCACAACATCATATTAAAGCCTTGAAAATCGATAGCTATAAAAACATCAGGTCGCTCGTTTCTTAAAAACGTTTTCATTTTGTGTAATGCGTTCAAAATCTTAGGTAAATATAAAAGAGGCTCTAGAATACCTATCGTTGATTGACCAGATAAATTAGCGAGAAGTTTAACGCCAGAATCTTCCATCGCTCGATGTCCCATACCATAAAAAGACAAATCTCCGTCTAATTTAGATAATTCTTTAACAAGACGCGCGCCATATCTATCCCCCGATATTTCACCTGCACTTATCATTATTTTAAGAGGTTTCTCATTTAATTTGAGCATACCTGTACCTTACCATACGACCCTATCTTTAGCACGACTATTGGTCCCTATTTTCAACGAACGTATTTGATGTAACAGGCCGTCTCTACCTACACCCTCCCCTTTTCTTTGAGTAGGCGGTTCATTATACGATCCCCCACTTTATCTACGAGATATCCCGTGACTAAACGCAACTCAACCCTTTATATCATTTCTCAACATTGTCGAATATGTTAAACTCACCAACATGATTCAATGGTTTCCTGGCCACATGGCTAAAACAGTACGACAGCTTAAAGATAAATCGAAATCTATCGACGGTCTTGTAGATATCCGAGATGCCAGAATTCCATTTTCAAGTAAAACACCTATTTTGGATCAAGTATTTGAAAACAAGCCTAAGCTAATTATTTTAAATAAAGCCGATTTGGCAGACCCGATTCTTACTAAGAAGTGGATCAAACATCTAGAATCACCAATACAGAGAGTTATTCCGTTTTCATCTCAAGTAAAATTAGATAAACAATTATTTTTAAATGAAGCCAAAAAACTCAGAGCTAAAGTTCATAAAAAGTTTGCGAAGGCAGCGTTCACCCCACCTTTATATTTAGCAGTATTTGGTATTCCTAATGTTGGAAAATCTACATTTATTAATACATTGATGGGAAAGCGTCACGCAAAAATAGGGGACAGGCCCGGCGTTACGAAATCAGTCGTATGGAACAAAGTAAATGATTTTATGCATTTTTTAGATACGCCAGGATTAACTTGGCAAAAATTTGAAACACAAAATACGGCATTAAAACTAGCCTTAGTTTTTGCTCTGAAAAAAGAGCGCTTTGACCTCAAAACAATCTCAGATGCTGGATTAGATTACATGTTAACCCATTATATTCAGGCCCTATCAAAACGTTACCCAGAAGTAGCTAAAAATTCCAATATAGAAACACTTAGCAATGACAAAAATAGCTACCACATATTTTTTGAACAGTTAGCCAAACAAAGACAATACTTAGCGTCAGGGAATGAACTTGATGTTGAACGAGCCCACGAAACATTTTTGAGAGACCTTCGAACAGGTCTGTTAGGACGCCTTACGTTAGAACATCCTCCTGTTGATTAAATAGCTATTCTCGTAAAACCTATTTACTGACGTTTTCTGGATTCCTGCTTTCGCAGGAATGACACACAGGGAAATTATTTTTACTACCCACTAGTGAAGTGATGTATGTCTATATGTGACCCTAGTACACCCCTAGCCTAAAACGTAGAACCCTCTATAAAATACTTACCGGTTTTCCAGTTTTTTTTCGAACACAGTGACGCATAGTCCTATATGTGAACCATGCGCGAGGAACAAAATGGAAAGGGATAAGTATTTTAGAAGAGAAACTTTCCTTTTTCGTAGATCATATCCCCATCTGCAAAAATCTGACCCGATTCTTTCATATCTGTAATCATATCCCAGTGAACACTACTCGTGTTTTTACCACCGGTTTCGGGATACGAAGCACCTACAGCCATATGAACGCTTCCGCCCATTTTTTCATCGAACAATATATTCTTTGTCATTTTTTGAATACCATCATTCAAGCCAATAGCAGCCTCTCCAAACACGTTGGCACCTGGAATCGTAAAAATATAATCTAAATAGTCTTGTCCCGAATCGGCTGTCCACGATACGACTTTTCCTTTTTCAACAACTAATCGAACGCCTGTAATTTCGCGTCCTCCATGGATACTTGGAAAAGAAAATGACACAACCCCATCTACTGAGTCTTCAACAGGAGATGTAAATACTTCTCCCGACGGCATATTCCGTTTACCATCAGAGTTTACCCACGTTCGACCTTTTGTCGAAAATGAAATATCAGTCCCTTTAGTAACATATCGAATTAATGATTTTGTATTAAGAACATCCACAATACGCTGCTGAAATTTGCTCACACGTCCCCAAGCTTCTGCTGGATTTGTATGATCTAAAAGACAGGCGTTATAAACAAAACGTTGGTAATCAGGTAAACTCATCCCTGCTTCCTGCGCCATGGACTGCGTTGGATACACACAAAGTACCCATTCCAGTTCCTTGTTTGCAGACCTATCCATAATAATCTTTTTTGTAGGCGCCATATTCTTTTGCGCTTTCATTCTGACATCTAACGGAACGGCAGATGTACTCTTTAAATTATAAGGTGCCTGAATCGAAATTAATTTATCGTAGTTTTTTGCTGCCAAGGAATAAAAATCAGACACATGTTCTAACTGGTCATCTTTAGCGTGAGCATAAAAAATAGTTTCTTGATCTTCAAATGATAGTTGGAATTCAACAAACGCACCGCGTTGAAGCAACGAGGAATATAACTCTTTGACAAAAGGTTCCGCTAGCGTCGACGTCTTAACGAGAACCTTTTGACCAGGCTTTACGTTAAGACAGTACGACGTTAATAAATCCGCGTACTTTTTACCACTCAAGGCTTCCCGTTTGGTACTCCTTAACGGTTCCTTCAAAAAAGTTTACTTCTATCATAGATCCTTGCGTATATTCATCAATCCAAGGGAAAGGGTTTTTAGAATTCCATACTTTTGGAAGACCAATTGCAATCAATCTCATATCGCCAATAAATTGTAGGTATTCTTTCAACGAATTTGGCGTTAGTCCCAGGATTCCTTCTCCCATGCAAGACGCGCCCCAACTATATTCCAACTCTACGCCATCTTTAACATTTTGAACGATTTGAGCTTGAAACTCTGGTGTCCATAATTCTGGTTGCTCTTCTTTTATCGCATTTGTAATTTTAATAAATAGTTGCAAATGGACATCTTCATCTCTATTAATGAACTGAATCATTTCCGCACTACCCGGCATTTTATTGTTTCGTTTTAAAACATAAAATGTCAAAAATGCACTATAAAAATAAATGCCTTCTAAAATAATATTTCCGACACATGCCTCTAAAAACATTTGATCGTTCTTAAGAGTTCCCGTTTGAAACGTAGGGTCAGAAATTTTACTTACAGCTGCCAATACTTGCTTATTTTTTTCAAATAAATCTTGGTCTTTTCTATATAATCCGTAAACATCTTCCGGATCCAATGCCAATGCTTCTATCATTGTTGCGTAACTCTGAACATGTAACGCTTCTTCATATGTTTGTCTTACAATTCCTAAAACAACTTCAGGACTCGTAATATGTCGAATAATATTACAGGCTAAATTGTTTGTTTGTAGTCCATCTAAGTTAGATACAAATGCTAAACTTTTTTTATAAACGTTTCTCTCTTGATCCGTTAACCCTTTTGGGTCATTCCATTGCTCTACATCTTTTTGCATAGGGACTTCTTGGGGTACCCAGTTATTTTTAATCATGTTTTCAAAAATTTCGTATGCCCACGGATGTTTGAGGGGAGATACTTGCATCAATCCATCATCAACACCATTAATGACACGCCGTTTATTGATAAGCTCAATGTTACTCATTGTACTTTCACCAAATTCATTTTGAAATAATTCTCTTTTTGATACAGATTCAGACATAGGTTCCTCCTAAGGATTAGCTACACAGATAGCTCGTTAGGTGAGGCTCTGTATTTAGACTATTTTTAAAAATTTTAGGTTACTGTTCCATTTTAACCAATTCCAAAATTATACCAAATTTACCCAAATTAAAATAGGAATCAATGTGCGTCTTTTCGTTGGTCTTTTACGACTAGATATCGACGACAGGGAAGTCGTACATCTTACGAAAGGTGCTCTCAATACATAGGGTAACTAAACATCTAGTTTATCCAAAATTCTTGAAGTCAGCAGCGGACTATCTTTGCTCCGTTCAACTGCTTCAGAAAATACTGGGCAAAGATAGTAAAAAAATTGAAGAGGCCGCCTTTGCGTCCCCTTTTACACCAACTATTTTTGAATCATTCAAGCCCCTTCTTTATCTACAAAGCACCTAACTTGGATACGTTCCTTTAATTTCCTTGTATAGACGATGCGCCATCTTTTCAAGGCTTCCTTCAAGATACGATAAATACGCTACATATGAATCAAAATGACTGTCATCTTTCAACATAAAATCATAGCGAATTGACTCAATATGATCTCGGTCTTTCGCAGAAAATGGGAGCCCATTGTTTAGCGTCTCCTTACTCTTTTTTACATAATCATACGTTTGTAATAGTCGATTTGCTCCGCCATTCAGCCCTTGCTGAATAGAAAATCTATTACCCAAAGATTGTTCATGTTTGTAAGCCTCTCCGGTCCATTTCTGTTCCAGTCTTAATGGAACACGTGTATATTCCTGTATTTTTAAAATTAACTTATTGAGTTCGATACGTTCCTCCACTGTTAATCTCCTCGCTGTTGCGGGGAGAATAGCAACATGTCTAAGATCCGGAACTCTCTGTGACGGTGCTATACGATTGGAAAATGCTCGAACAACTCTTGAATGCGCAGGGAAAACTAGTTCCGCTAATTCTTTTTCATACGATGGATGAATCAGTGTGCTTGCAATTAATTCTATGGTAAGTAAAACCAACGTCATAAACCCGACCCTAGAGATGGCGCGTGTGTCTTGGTACTCTTTTACATTTTTTTGAATGGACTCTCCAATAGCAGCCATTTCACTTAATAACGTAATAGCTGCAGTCGGATTGACGTCGATCAGTTGAATAAGTCCATTGAGATCTATTTTATCTATAAACTCTCTGATTTGCTTGTTTTCTTTACCCCCATCGATAGCCATCACCTCTTTGATCGCTGCCTCAATATCTTTTAAAACATCATTCCTATTTCTAGACGTATCAGTCAGCTTATCCAGCTGAGCTTTTAACTTATCTTTTGAACTAGTCACCGTTCGTTGAGTGCTATTGGTATCAGCTGTAGAAACAACCACTTTTCTATTACTTGTTTTGATATGCTTGGTAAGGTCAGCCACATTTAATTTATTAATGATCGTCATACACTTTTCGCAAAGTACGATCATATCAAATGTGTTGGCTTGCGCCGTTGCTATTTTTATTGCACCACTATACTCTGCTGGCGTTAAGGCATACTTTGGTCCACACTTAACCGCAATTAAACTTTGCAACATTGCATTCTTATGCGCATAGTCGGGATTCACAATACGAGGCGCATTTCCTGGCTGAATAGTCATCTTATCTGACGGCCCTGCCTCTAATATCTTTCCTTGCAATAGGGTTAATTTTTCGGCAGATGTTCTAGGAACGCTACTCCCTCGTCCATACTCAAATAAAAAGTGATACGACTCTTTCATAAAAGCAGTTGCCTCTTGAGGCGTATCGAATACATCGACTATCCAATCTAAAGACACCCTTGCTTGTTCAGGGATGTCTAACTGTTTTACTTCCCATTTTTTATCTGCTCCCGTATTAAGGAGGTTTGTTTTACAGCAGACCTCTAAAGCCTCAATAATTAGATGCACATAAGCCTCTATTTGTTTCTTTTCGTATTGAATAATCATCACGTTATATTCACCTACCAACGTTGAGTGCTTTGTTGCGGTATCACTTGCGGCTTCCATATCTAAAACGCCACCCACCTTGACGATACTGTCGATTATTTCCTTAGCATGTTCTGTAGACTCTGCTCTAACAAGCGGAAATGCCCAGTTTAATAACCCGTCCCTCTTCTCCGAAGGATTATCACGAACCCTCTCTCTTTCGTTTAAAGACACTATTTGTGGAAGATCTCCCTCCCCTAGAAATCGAAAAATTTTCTCCGTATTTTTAGTGCACTGAAGTCCTTGATGGTCTGCGTCTAAAATGACGTCCACAAGGTCAAAGTCTATGGCAATTTTATGCGCTCTCAAGGTATCCCTATCTACAGATACCAAAGGTTGTCCAGTTTCGTAGGCCGCTAATATTCTGTCTCTATCAGACTCTCCTATTCTTGCTTGTGTCCCTAGCGACGTCCTTACTAAATCAATAACAAATTCTATTTTATCCTGGAACATTGGGTCGGAATTTTCACTAAGTGCGTCAATGACTGACGTCTTCCATGTCGAAAACTCTTCAACCGTACGATGTAATTTATTAAACGAGGTATTATTTGAGCTTAACGTCAGCTGAACATTCTGAAGTAAACAAGCTGTATCGTAATCTGCCTCATAACTTAACAAAACGTTTTCTTTATCCGATATCGAAGCCAATGCATCTTGTTCGAGCTTTTTTAACTGCTGACAAAATTTATCCTTATCGTCTTCAGACAACGATAAAAAAGCGTCCCCTAAAACGTCTTCCATCTTTTTACTAAATGAAAAAATTTGCTGCGCTTTAGACAATAAAAAATTTGGAGCATCTAACCCGTTTCTATCGCCGTCTAAGCTCCAATCTCTTTCTTTTTTAGGAATCGCCTTCATATATAGTTTGGAGCAAAGGTATTGTCTCTCCAATGTTTCATTTGTGGGATTCGCCAAATGTGTCACTTTCGCTCGTCGCAGAGACTCCATATTTAGCTCATAAACACTTGCCATTGCTTCGAAATGGTCGCTGATAGATCGATTACTTGTCACTTGCTCATGCTCAAAACGAGCTAAATTTCCTTTCGCGCCTTTTACCTTTCCATCGTTAGGCGTGTAACTCATATCGGAAGCTAATGTTTCTGCGATAGAATCATAAAAATCAGAGGTTAACGGCTCTGTCACAGTACGTCGCATTGCTTTTACAGACTCTATATTGATTCCTAAACAAGGGTGCCCTGTATATATTGACTCTGTATTCTTAACATTACTAACCGCGTCACGAAGATCATTTATAGGCTTATGTGAGGTCGCAGAAACTAATACATCTCTTACTTTCTCAGGATTATTATGAGGCGTTAACAATACAGCCCCATATACATTCCCGGTTTCTTTTGTCCGACTCAAATCTAGTGTCTCTTTAGCTGTGCGGTCTGCCCTCATTTCAAAATAACTTCTAGCAAGTTGTATCCCATTAATAAGTTCGGTTAAAAGCTTATCCAAGCGTCTAGATAATCGCTCTGTCATACGGCCATGCGTATGTAGGGTCATAGAGGCCTTCGCCATTTCTGTTTCATTCGCTAGATTCAGATTAAACTCGCCTTCTCCTAATCTAAATAAAACACGTAATTCTAATAAATCGTCTTCAGAAATTCTCTCCAAAAACTTAGCCGTTAACCGATGTTCAAGCGGCTGTAACAATTGCTCGCAATGCTCGCGTTTTCTTACTTTGTATTTGCCAAATTCGGGATCTTTCCCCATATCGCTCCTATATGAATCAGGGGTTCTTAGAACTACTGCCAATTCTTTAGAGCTTGAAACACTGTCACTATTATTATTTTTGATTTGATATTGGGAACCGCTTGTTACCGAGTTTTGTGTATATGCCCACCTCTGAGCTATTAAGGCATCCACTTTCAAAACACTATTTTGTGTATATTGAGTGCCCGAAAATGACCTCTTTGATAGATTTACCGACTTAGAACCTAGCCCTTTACTCCCCAAATTAGCGACGTTTCCTACAACTCGTCTAAAACTATTTAAACCTAACTCAACTGAACTTAACACTAAACTTCAACTCCCACTTATAGATAAATACAACATACAAAAAAAAGTATAGATATCAAAAGGAATATTTTTGCCCTAAATTTTAATAGGCCGTAACTATCCGCCCGATTCAAACACAAATAGAACGATTAAATATAATATATCCCGAATTTAATAGATCTATTCGGGACTTACTTTCGTCATAGTTGAACCAAAATCTACGAAACCTTTTCTTCATGATAAGATAACGTGCATGCAAAATAGAGATGTCATTTTATGCCTTCATTGCGGACTACCCTGCCCTGATCAAACGACGCTGACATTACCAATCCAACCCTCTAAAAAAGAGAATCTGTTTTGTTGTTTGGGCTGCGAAACTGTCTATTCAATTTTAAAAGGCTCCAACCTAACAAAGTTTTACAAAATTAAAGAAAAACTTCCTCTTCAAAAAAAAGAGCCCGTTACTCGCTCAAAAACGTATCAAAATCACACTAAACAAGATTATGATTACTTAGACAATTCCGAATACTTAAAAGAAAACTGTCCAGATTTGGCAAAAAAAAGTCTTCGTTTCTATATCCCAGCTATTCACTGTGCGGCATGTATATGGCTAATCGAAAGACTTCCACTTTTATATTCTGGAGTCGCTTCCGTTTCTGTAAATTTTGGACAATCGACGGTTACCCTTTTTCTATCAGACTCTGGCTCATTTTCTGAGGCAGCATTCACTCTTCATCAAATTGGATATCAACCATTTCCGGATTCGGCTTCAAAACAAATGCGTAATAAAAAAAATAGAACGGCGCTCTTACGAATAGGAATTTCAGGAGCAGTCGCCGCCAATATTATGATTTTTTCTGTAGCCATTTATGGCGGTGTTGACGGACAATTCCTACATTTATTTAACATTATTTGTGGACTCTTGTTTCTTCCATCTCTACTTTATTCCGCTCGACCGTTTATTAACTCAGCATTTTTTAGCATTAAACAGCTTCAATTTAATATTGATATTCCCGTTTCCGTCGCTATAATTCTTGGTTCTACTATTAGTTATTTCCATCTTTTTAATGAAAACGGCGACCTGTACTTTGATTCCCTTTCAGTCTTTGTATTTTTACTCTTATCCTCTCGTCATATATACCAACAACAATTTCGGGCAAATGATATCGACCAAAATCGTTTATCAGCTTTTCTACCTAAAACATGTCTACGCCTAAATACCCCTCCTTCCAAATCATCGTTTCCTGAAACGACAACAACACTCTTAACAGAGTCTCTTAATACAGATGATTTTATTCTTGTATTGGAGGACACGGTCATACCCGTTGATGGAATCTGTCACAATAAAACTTGCATAATCGATAATCAAATTTTTTCTGGAGAAAGCGACCCCATTAATTATCAGCAAGGGGATGATTTATTTGCAGGAATGAAAAACACAGGACAACCCTTAATCTTAAAAGTCTGCTCAATTGGCCACAAAACACGACTTGGCCAATTAATTGAAAAAAGTAAATCTTTACGCAAACCCAAACTAGCGACTCTATCCCATTCACTTTCAAAATCCCTATTTATCGTTCTATTTTTATGTATTGTATGGACAGTTTTAGTCGACGGTATGTTAAGAGGATCCTTATCTGAAATCCTAAATATTGTACTAGCTTTAACAATTATTGCTTGCCCCTGTGCCCTTGCTCTATCAACTCCGCTTATCTATACAATGAGCCTTCGTTTCGCCTCTTCGAACGGAATTTTTATAAAAACGCCCGCTATATTTGAACGGTTAAATAGTTCAAACCCTTTTTTCTTTGATAAGACAGGAACCCTTACCTTAGGTCAATTTGAAGTCAATCAGTCCCATTGGATTTGCGAGATACCCGATTCAGATAAGCAAACGATATATTCAATTATCAAACAACTGGAAACAAATAATTCTCATCCTGTAGCAAAAGCACTTGTTCGATATGCTACCGTCCAATTAATACATACCAAAAATCAACCAGGCTATGACCATAATTCCAAAATTAAAAACGAATCTATCGATGATGTAGAAATTGATAACACCAGTGCCTTTCATTCGGGAGTTGAAGGAAATTACAAAAATAATCATTACTGTATAAAGCCTTTTTCTAAAGACAAAATCAAAGAATCGTCTCCTCTCAATTCTACATTTGCAAATAAACCCAAGTCGATAGAAACAATAATCGGTTTTTATAAAAACAATATATGCATTCTCTGGTTCGAGTTGGGAGACACCTTACACCCTTCCGCTTCCTCCGTTCTTCACCAATTGAAAACCAAAGGGAAAAAGATGCACATTCTCTCGGGCGACCAAAAACACGCCGTCGAAAAAATTGGAACACACCTTCCATTCGACTCTCTACATTATGAAAAAACTCCCGAACAAAAATTAGAGGTAATAACTAAAAATCCTAACGCATGCATGATTGGAGATGGAGCAAATGACTCGGCGGCTCTTTCGAAGGCATATGTAAGCATTGCTGTTCAGGGAAGTATTGAAATGGCACTTTCTGTATCGGACGTTTATTTTACCGTTTCGGGTCTAAATTCATTGCCCATTTTAATTGCTATTGCAAAACAAACTCAATATTTTACATACGTAACATTAATAATCTCACTAATTTATAATGCAACAGGAATCGTTCTCGCGTTTCTTGGTATTATCACACCTCTAATCGCTGCCTTTTTTATGCCACTAAGCTCAGCAACCGTATTAATACTAGCCATCGTGCACTTAAAAACGTTACAACATAAACTCAAAAAGACATTGGTTTAAAAGGAGTTTTTAATGAACATTTTATATTATCTAATTCCAATTACATTTTGCATCGTCACATTTTTTGTAATCGCATTCATATGGACGGTCAAAACCGGTCAATACGATGATTTAGATACACCTTCCCAAAAATTAATGATAGACGATGACTGAAATCAACCCTTTAGGTCTATTGACCTAGGCTCCTTACTTCCTATAATAGAATCTGAAAAAGTTTGAATTTTCGCTCGAGTGCTCTTTAAAAGAGTATTTTGATTGTCTAAACCACGTTTGACGAACTAATATTAAATTAGAAAATATTTAGATAGGAACATATTATTATGAACAACCAACCACAAACTCAACCCCCTAAAAATGATGTATTTCAATACGACGATTCTATTGTTAAAAAATTTATTATCGCAACTATCGGATGGGGATTTGTTGCTTTATTAGTAGGCGTTATCTTAGCCTCTCAACTCGCAAACTGGACCTTTAATCTTGATTTACAATGGATAACTTTTGGTCGATTACGACCGCTTCATACAAATGCTGCGATTTTTGCATTTGCTGGTAACGCGATTTTTGCCGGAATTTATCATTCTTCACAACGTCTCCTTAAAACAAGGATGTTCTCCGACGTTTTAAGTAAAATCCATTTTTGGGGCTGGCAACTTATTATTGTTAGTGCTGCGATTACTCTTCCACTTGGGATCACGGCAGGAAAAGAATATGCTGAACTAGAGTGGCCAATCGATATTTTAATTGCTCTTATCTGGGTTATATTTGCAATTAACTACTTCCTTACTCTTAAAGTTAGACGAGAACGACATATTTACGTTGCGATTTGGTTTTACATAGCCACCATTATTACAGTTGCGATTCTTCATATTGTTAATTCATTAGCAATTCCTGTTGGTTTATTTAAAAGTTATTCTCTCTTTTCAGGTGTTCAAGACGCACTTGTTCAGTGGTGGTATGGTCATAATGCAGTTGCCTTTTTCTTAACAACTCCATTTTTAGGATTAATGTATTACTACATTCCAAAAGTAATCAAACGACCTGTTTACAGCTACAGACTCTCAATTATTCATTTTTGGGCGCTTGTCTTTATTTATATATGGGCGGGACCTCATCATCTTCTCTATTCAGTTTTACCAGAATGGGCTCAAACAATGGGTGTCGTTTTCAGCATCATGTTACTTGCACCGAGTTGGGGTGGAATGATTAACGGACTACTTACCTTGCGTGGTGCTTGGGATCGCGTTCGAAAAGAACCAATTCTTAAATTTTTCGTCGCTTCTTTAACTCTATATGGAATGGCTACTTTTGAAGGACCTTTACTCGCATTTAAAAGCGTAAATGCGCTTGCTCATTTCACGGATTGGATTATTGGGCACGTTCATTCTGGAGTACTAGGTTGGAATGGGTTTATGATTTTCGCACTCCTCTACTATTGTGTTCCAAAACTTTGGAAAACTAAACTTTATAGTGATAAATTAGCGACCACTCACTTTTGGGTTGCTACTGTAGGAATCATTTTATACATCATGTCCATGTGGGCGTCTGGTATTACACAAGGCCTTATGTGGCTTGGTCTAGAAGACGGCCGCCTTATGTACCCTGATTTTGTTGAAACCGTTACAAAAATAATTCCGTTATATTATGTACGACTTGTTGGTGGACTTCTTTATCTTAGTGGCTACATATTAATGATCTACAACTTAGTTAGAACCATTGCTTCAGCACCAAAAAACCAACAACCGATTTCTTATTCAGCACCTCCATTGCAAAAAGTAGAACATGACCATAATACTGGAGAATCTTCTCACCGATGGTTAGAACGAGAGCCTGAAATATTAACCATATTAGTTATTGTTGCAGTTGCTGTTGGATCCGTTATTGAAATTATGCCGTCGTTAACATCACATAAATTTGTTGCACAAGAAACAACGAAAAAACCGTATACAGCGTTAGAACTTGCTGGTCGTGACATTTACATCCGAGAAGGATGTTACACCTGCCATTCTCAAATGGTCAGACCTATTAAAGCAGAAGTTTTGAGATATGGACCAAAATCTGAGTTGGATGATTCCATATATGACCATCCGTTCCAATGGGGATCTCGACGAATTGGACCTGACCTAGCACGTGTTGGTGGAAAATATCCTGACATCTGGCATTTCCGTCACATGGAAGATCCAAGATCAATGGCTCCTGGTTCAATAATGCCAAATTATCCTTGGTTATTAAAAAATAATTTAGACTATGGAATTTTAGAGAAAAAACTTCGTGTAATGCAAACACTTGGGGTTCCTTATTCAGATGAGAATGCAGAACATGCTCTTGAAGACGCAAAAGCTCAAGCTCTTGAAATAGGAAAAAATCTTGACCCTAGCATAGACGCAAAAAAGATTAGTAAAAAAGAAATTATCGCAGTTATTGCTTATTTACAGTCTCTAAAAGCACAGGAATCCCATGAGCCATCTCATGGTGAAACGAAGCAAGGACATTAATAATGAAAAATGAAATTTTAGCTTTTTTTCCTTATGTTGGATTAAGTTGCTTCGGTTTACTTCTATTTGCCGGTTCGTATGCTGCTGTTATTTGGTCTACATATAGAAAATCAGCCCGGAAACGATTTCAATATATCGAAGCACTTCCTCTAGACGAAGCTTTCGATTAAAAGGATAAATAAAAATGAACGATAACCAATCTAATAACTCAAATGCTAACGCAAAAAAAGATATCGAACAAAACAAAAAAGCAAAAGATTCGTCCTCTATAATTCTTGAGGACGAAAAAGATATTGTTTTAGACCATAATTATGATGGAATTAAAGAATTAGATAATCCTTTACCAAAATGGTGGGTAAATATGTTTTATCTCACTGCTATTTTTGCCGTCGTTTACACAGGTTATTATCATTTTAGTAGTGGTCATTTAATCGAAGACTCATTCCAAAAATCTATGATTGTAGAAATCAAGGAAGATTCTGATTCATCAACAGCTATGGCTTCCGTCGGATTCAGCGAAGAACATGCATCTATCGACGAGGGGGCCTCCTTATATACATCTAGATGTGCTGCTTGTCATGGTCAAAAAGCAGAGGGCATTATTGGTCCAAATTTAACTGATAGTTACTGGTTAAATGGAGACGGTACTAACGATTCAATTTACAACGTAATTAAAGTAGGAATTCCTGAAAAAGGAATGATATCTTGGGAAAAATTACTCAATCCATCTCAAATTTCTTCTCTTGTTTTATATATTCAATCCATCAAAGGAACGGCGCCAGCAAATGGAAAGTCCCCACAAGGGACATTGTTTGAGTAAATGAGATGTCAAAAAAAAATGTTTCTCAAATATTTGAACTACATAACGAACGACTAGCTTCTACAACAGAAACTGGAGACCGTGCGCCTATTTATACAGCGCACGTCTCTGGTCGTTTTCGAACCGCTCGAAATTATATTTATACGATTTTAATTGTTATTTTCTTATCTCTTCCCTGGATTAAAATAAATGGTCACCAGTCCATCTTATTCAGTATTCCTGAACGTAAATTCGCGTTTTTTGGATTTACGTTTTGGGCACATGAAGCACCCATTCTTTGTGCAGTATTTTTAAGCTTTCTTTTATTTATTGGGCTTATTACCTGCCTATTTGGTCGTGTTTGGTGCGGCTGGGCATGCCCTCAAACCGTTTTTGTTGACGGAATATATCAACGAATAGAAAATTGGATTGAAGGAATAGGACTAGCTAGAAAACGCTTCGACGCAAAACCCTACAGTCTAAATAAAATAATGCGAAAAACGGCCAAATGGCTACTTTTTATTTTGGTATCTCTTATTATTTCTCATAGCTTTCTTGCCTATTTTGTAGGGGCTGAATCCATGATTCAAATGATTCAAGGCTCTCCATTATCACATTGGACATCCTTTTTAACAGTCGGTATCTCCACCTTGATTTTGGCGTTTAATTTTGGTTGGTTTAAAGAACAGTTTTGTATTATTGCTTGTCCTTATGGACGGTTTCAATCTGTGATTATGGATTCAGATAGTCTAGTAGTAGGCTACGATAAACGTCGTGGGGAACCTAGAAAACAAGATAAAAGAGACACGGATCACGGCGACTGTATCAACTGTTATAGATGTGTTCAAGTCTGTCCAACGGGGGTTGATATTCGAAGAGGTACGCAAATGGAATGTATTATGTGTACAGCATGCATTGACGCTTGTGATACGGTCATGACAAAAATAGGAAAACCTACGGGCCTAGTCAGATATACATCAGAAAATAATTTAGACCAAATTATTCCCTCTAAAAAACAATCATGGTTTACTGCAACTAAAATTTGGTTAAGACCTCGAGTACTTTTATATGGGTTTCTCTTCACATTAGTATTTTCTATTTTTATATATTTAGTTTCACATAGAACTATGATTCCAGTTCATACTCTTCGCCAGTCGAACCCGCCCTACTCTGTCGATCTCAATAATGTTGTCACCAATCAGTTTTCGTTTACCCTTAGAAATCAATATTTTCACGATGTTTCTATCGAACTATCTTTATCGAATACCATTCAAGACCCTAAAACAAAAACATCCCAACAAAAACGAGTACATCCTCTTACTACATTTATTGTTCCTGAAAATAATTGTGTTATAAACGGAGGTTCTCACAAGACGATAACAGGCTTCCTTCGATTCCCAATGGAACAATTACAACATGGGAAAGCGATAATATTAGTAAATTTAACTTATTCAGATGCAGAAACAACACCTCCTTTTACATCTGACTCAACCTCTACCAAAAAGAACACGACGTCCTTCGAGGTAACTCTAATTGGACCATAATCTTTTCCATCTAATTACGCCTACCCAATCGGCTTTTTCAATAGCAATTACTGTCCTTATAGCGAGTTTTCTAGGCAGTCTTCATTGTCTTGGAATGTGTGGTGGACTTGTCCTCGCAGCAACAGCCGGTAAAAACCAATGGATATCGCTAACTATCTATCATGTTGCACGATTATTAGGTTACCTATTACTAGCCTTTTTAATGGGACATTTGGGTCAACAACTGCTCTCGTCCCATATCAATCAATTGTCTTTATACGCATCTCTTTCAATTAGCTTCATATTTATTTTTTTAGGACTTCGATTATTACTGAGGAAAAATAAGACGTCATCTTTTCATTTTTTATCTCAATTTAGTCAACGATTACTAACGCCACTTTATAACTTAAGAATCCCAATTTTTGGAGCGAGAGAAGCTCTTATAGGATTTGGATCTATCTTACTTCCATGTGGATGGTTGTATACAATTTTAATAAGCACAATTCCTTTAAAAAGTCCGATGGCCAGTATGGGAATACTGTTTGTTTTTTGGATAGGTACATTACCTGCTCTATACAGTGCTCCGTCTTTAATCAATCGGCTATTACTTCCGTTATCTAAACGATTACCGAACCTTAGTGGAATTCTTTTGTTAGGAGCGGGGCTTTTTACTTTTTACTTTAGACATGGATTCATTTTTGGACTAGCTAACTGCCATTGATTCAAATTGGATTTATGATCGACTACCCCATCGTCTCTAGAATAAGGGGGAAATTGTATAAATCTTTCCCCCAATAATATTCTATCTCAAATTAAAATCTAATTTTACTTCACAATTTTTATAGGCATTTTTAAATAAGGAACGCCATTATCTTCCTCTTTTGGTAAATGCCCAGCATCAATATTGACCTGAAGACTTTGCAATAATAATTTGGGTGCTGTTAATGTTTTATCCCGACCATCTCTACTATTAACAAACTCTTCTTTAGTCGTCTTAGCATTTAATTGAGGATTCAATTCTTTCTGTTTACCAATCGTAGACTCATAGGCAACGTCTCTTCCACCAGGCGAATAATCATGCCCAACATAAACTTTCACGTTATCATCTAATGTATAGAGTCGATTTTTCACAGAATCAAACATTTGAGCAGAGCTTCCTCCAGGAAAATCACAGCGCCCTGTTCCATAGTCATGCATAAATAAGACATCACCAGTAAACACCACATCGTCATTAACCAAAAAAGAAACACAGGCGGGTGTATGTCCAGGCGTAAATAACGTTTTTATGTTTAAATCCCCTGCCTTCAAAACAAAATTGTCTTCTAATAATTTATCGAACTGCACACCATTTTCATTAAATTCTTTAAAATTAAATACATGCTTAAACGTTGTCTGAACCTTTTTAAGGTCTTCACCAATCGCAACTTTTGCTTCAGGAAAAACGGCTTTAACAAACTGAGCCCCAGATAAATGGTCTGCGTGAGCATGCGTCTCTAAAATATAATGTAATCGTAGGTGATTCTTTTTTATAAAGGCTTCCAATAAATCTAATGACGTCGTTGATACCTTTGAACTGGCCGGATCGTAATCCAACACAGGATCAATTATCACGGCATCTTTTGTTTTCTCATCATAAACAATGTATGTTAGCGTAAACGTATTTTTGTCGAAAAATGATTCTATTTTCATTGGTTTTCTCCTATTTAATAAACTTCTTTTAAAATTATGAATACACCCATTACCATAACTAGGTAAGCAAATCCTTTTCTGAGCCATTCTACTGGAATTTTTTTATTAACAATTGCGCCAAGCACAACCCCTAAACTAGTGAACGCTATAAATGACATTAAAAATACCCAATCAAATGTCACACCACTTGAAATATCTCCCAAAAATCCCACAAACGATTTCAATGATATGATCACTAACGATGTAGCAATTGCGTTTCTTAATGGTAAGTTCGCAAAAAACATTAAGGCTGGAACGATCATAAACCCTCCGCCTGCCCCAACAAACCCCGTCACAATCCCTACAAAAAGACCCTCAAATCCCACAACTATGGGAAACGACCATTTCGGAAAACGACTAGGAACCGCTTTTTTTACCCCTGATTTCTTTTTCAACATAAATACGGAAATAATTAATACCAATACCGCAAATATGACTAAAACAAATTGGTCATTGGTAAAGGAAAACAGGCCCACTGTCATTTCTTTTGGCAAGGCAGGTAGCAACCATTTTCGAGCAGAAAAAACACCAATCATAGACGGAACTGCAAACAAAGCGGCAATTTTAAAATCAACCAACGTTTGCCGTAGATAAGGGATTGCTCCAAATAAACTTGTTCCAGCTACAATCACTAACGAATACCCCGTCGCTGTTATGGCAGGAATTTTAAATAAATAAACCAAAATAGGAACGGTAAGCAGAGATCCTCCGCCTCCCAATAACCCTAAAACAACGCCCATCAGCACGGCAAATCCGTACCCTACGATATCAATCACTTATTCCAAGGCATAATGGCTAACATCTTCGCCATATAACAATTCCCACTTACTCCAGCAAACAAAAGGCCAGCGCCTACACCTGCCGATAACCATCCATAGCCTGGATGAACAAAATGAGCGCCTAATTGCCCAGCAATCACTAAACTTCCAGCAATTGTCATTACCTGCTGAATAATTGGAATTACCCACTTTTTAGTTCGTATCACAGGTAAATTAGCGCTATTCCAAGCCTGCATTCCACCTGTTACATTTATCAAATTCATTACGCCACACGCTTCTAGATCTTTAATTGTCATTTGACTTCTGTTTCCACTATTACATATCACGTATACATTTTGTTTCAGTTTCAATGCGTCTACTTCTGATGCTATTGTTTCCATCGGACTATTGGTAACACCATCTATATGCACACCCCTAAACTCCGCTGGCGTTCTAACATCAATTACAGTCAATTCATCCCCTAGTTTCATTTTTTCCGCTAATTCATTTACTGTTACGTCTTTCATTGTCTATTCCTCCTAATTTAAATGTTTTTAACCTTTAATAAAAATAAATTCATAATAACCCTATTTACACTATACCACCTATAGTATATAATGTAAACATATTAAATATGTTCTTAACATAAGATTATATTAATTTTTTTATCCGGGGTATGTTATAATTTACTTTAAATGAATAAATGGGGGATGTCGTCGAGATAGAGAATTAAATACAACATTCCCGATCCGAATAATAAGATACTCTCGAACACCTATTAACTGGAGGATCTCTTGAAAAATAAACAACTTGTACATCGACTTAACAGAGCCATTGGTCAAATTGAAGGTATAAAGAAAAAAATCGAGAATGAAGACGATGTAGACTGCCTGGCTGTTCTTCAACAACTCAAAGCAAGTATTAATGCACTTAAAAAGTTTGGGGAAGCCTATATGGATGACCATTTAGACGTCTGTATTCAAAAAGGAGCATCTATCGAAGAAGTTAAAAAAAATCTAAAGACTGTGATAGCGGGCGCCTTTTCCCTGTGATTTTATAATAAGTCTGATACTATTAGTTTAGAATGACCATTCACACCTCAACCTATAAAGGAAAACGTGTTTACGTCTTATTAAAAGATGGGACACGTATCGTTGATAAATTTAAAGACAAAAAAAGTGGGTATGTCGTACTTGAAGAACATGGAAAAATTCAAAAATCAAAAATTAAAACAATGACGATTTATCGCAATACGACGAGTACCTCGCCGGTCGTAACATCTCAATCTAAACAAGAAGATCCTAAGAAATAGATTTAAACACGCCTCGCTCGGCCTGTTTGTTTTCCAACTTACTATAGTCAGAAAACAAAACACACCAACTAAGTGATATCAGACGTATCAGAAAAATTAGTTACGAAGACTCAGATTTACTTCCACAATCAAATACAAAAAATAATGAAATCAACATCAATACAACCTGAAATTCCATGCCACCCATTGGATGAGACGTTGTTGCCATAAAACTCCATTGTCCCCAATGAACCATGCCAATTGCGCCAATCATAATCCCAGTTAAAATTAATCCTGCAATCTTAGATAATAGTGGTTTTTTCAATATACCTCCTAAAATAATTAACGACGCACCACCTACTTCTGCTAAAGCGATCATATATATTATTCCAATTGGCATTCCCATCATCTTTGCCATTCCAGCCGCTACGGAAAACTTCATGAGTCCATGAAATAAAAATACACTTGCTAATCCAATCCGTAAAAACCAATCCCTGTTTTTTGATACCATTGCTAATTTCATAAAAGCCTCCTAAATGCTTATTATTCTATATATTTAATTAAGAAAATACCGGTAAAAGGTTACATTTTGTTTTTTAGATATATATTTGTGTGTCCCTGCCCAAAAGACCCCCGTTCTCTGTTCGGTCAAAAAATTCACCCCAATAAACATGATATGAACCTCTATAGTTTATGCATCAGACAAATACGATGTCGTTATTAAACGTTCAAAACATCCATTTGAAATTTAAATAGATGGTTCGTACCTGCCACTCCTTCGCAAGCTGCGGCGTATTATGCAACAATATTATCTCCTGTAACCGAAAGACAAAAATAACCGAATGACTAAACAGATGAAAAATAAGTGGAGCGCCCAAAATAAACGATGGACGGCTCTCATGATTTTAACACAAGAAGGTGACTCTTCAGCGTACAACGAACTGTTATCTAGCCTTCACTATGTTTTGTCTGCTTATTTTGGTCAGCGCCTTTGGGACAAAAGTTATGAAGATGATTTAATTCAAGATACACTCATGAGTGTTCATACATCTCGACATACCTATGACCCATACTACCCATTTACCGCTTGGTTATTTGGAATTGCTCATCACAAATTCATTGATTTCTTGAGAAAAAACAAACGCATTGTTTCACATGAAGTATATGATGATACTCTGTTTGAACGACTGTGTATCAACTCCAATAACTCATCGATTGACTCTCGTATTGATTTAGAAAAAGCTTTAGACCAGCTTCCCGCTAAACAAAAAGAAGCGTTAAAATCGTTTTCTCTTCAAGGCTATTCGTCTAAAGATTCGTCCAAAATAATGGGTATAGGATTATCGGCATTAAAGGTAAATGTGCATCGAGGGTATAAACGATTAAAAAATATCTTAGGAGATGACTATGGAAACAACTAAACTTATATATTCTTTAACCAAAAACCTAAAACCTGTTCGCCGTTTAATACATCCTATTAAACGAGCCGTTATCTGGTTTGTTAGTTCACTTTTGTTTGTGTCTCTTGGAATTTATTGGTCTGGAATTTTACAAAGATTTTCTCCCGAATCTGCCAATACATTTTTTATTTTAGAAACCATAACTATTTTATGGTTTACATTTTCGACTGCGTGCTTAGCGTTTCTTTTAAGTGTGCCTGGTCGATTCAAACCACGTATGATTGGGTATGCATTGGTCCCTCTACTGAGTTGGGTTGGGCTGTTATTTATCCAAAACGGGGCTTTTTTTCCTGTATTTTCTGTTAAGATTCTCTCATCCGTACCAGGAGGGAGTTGTGCTAGAGATCTTGCCACTCTTTGTGTTGTTCCTGCTCTTATTATTTTTTCTATGCTTCGCTTGGCGAGCCCTCAAAAAAGATCCCTCATTGGGTATGTCGGATTACTTTCCAGTTTTGGGTTAGCGGCGTTTGGCCTTCAATTTATTTGTGGTGCACTATCATCGCCAGTACATGTTTTAATGTTTCATGTTTCTCCTGCTGTGGGATTATCTCTTTTAGGACTGTTTTTTGGAAAAGTTCTTATAAAATAACCGCTCCACCGCACCTTCCAAGACATGTCTAAACGTGTCGTTAGCTAACGTTATGATTTTATGTTTAATTCTTCACCTATTCATGTCACGGCACTCGACGATATGTATCTGCCTATTTTCTAAACCATAATTTTTTTTTATCGCTATAATTTCAAAATTAGTTGGCATAACCACCCAACTTTTTTCGGATAAGAAGATTGAAAATGGATCTGCAGATACGGCATCCAACGTTTCTAATTTAAAGATTACTGGGACCGTATTTTCTTCAAACTGGACACATCGTTCAGCGTCTTCAAGTGATTCACTCGTGTTTATAAATCCTCTTTCAGAAAAAAGAGCGCCTACTTCTAAACGAGAACAAAGTGCTTTTGACATATCATCTCCTCTATAAAAAAAACGAGGCTGTAACCTTTGTTTTAATGAAGTGTTATCGGACTCTCTGAAATTATTTATTGCCTGTGAGATCATTAAAATATGCTGTAAGATATCCCTAACTTTTCCCGAGAATGGCCGATCTGTATCGTACGCGCCTACTCGATCTCTAAATTTTTCTAACTCCCCTCTCATTAAACAATTTGTAAACTGATGTAATCCAGCTGAATATGATTCTGCCACCGACTTTAAAACATTAAAACTCTCGATTCTATCGGATAAAAAAAGAGTTTTTCTCTTCACTGATTGAGTATATGTTTCGATAAATTGTGTCGATAACGTCAAGGATTTAAATTCAATGTCATCAATTATTTCATCAAGAGACATAAGATCATTTGTTTCGGTGCCAACGTATAATTTTCCATCGGCTTCTTCGACTCTAAATAGCCTGTCGCTTACTATCTTTTCTAAATGAGCCCCTATATTTCCAAATTCGGAGCCCACATCATCCGTATATTTATCGTCAGCATAGCGATCGCAAGTGTCTAGTTCTAACGCATTATCTCTATGGATTTTCGCTAAACTATCATGAGAGCCCCCACCCGAGATCTCTTTTGATGACAAATGTTGTTCGTCCATGCTGACATTACCGCCCTTTTTTTAGCTTTTACTCTAGTAGACTTAGTCCTTTTCTATTATTTCCCGACCGTTAATATCTTGAATATCTCTATTATTTTTATGCATTGCGCCTTGAACCATACCAATTTGACTTTTTGATAATTCTGGAGAATCTTTTAAAACAACCCACGTCACATCTTCTGTATATGGAGGTGTCGTTAAAGATCCCGAATACGTGTAAAAAGATTTTGATCCAGGCATGAGGTCCATGGCATTAATATTTTCTTTAAAGGCTCGTTTTTCGCCTTTCTTTTTCGGCAGTTCCCCTAAAGAATCAAAACTGGTATTTGTTTTTCCTTCTTCATACAAAACACCGACCACAGCTAATTTCCCGTCTTTCGCTTTATGAACGAAATGAGCCTCCACTGGATATGATTTACCGTCAATAACGTGTTCACTAGTATGATGAAAATGGATTTGAAGTAAGTCAAATTCTTTATCATTAACTGTAATCGTTTGTCCTTTAGTGACACCAAGTTGAACCGTATGACCAAGATTCTCAATTGTCGCTAAGCTCCCTTTATAATTAAATGTAACTGACGTCTGATTTTCTTTTTCAATACTATTTATAATGTTAATTGGAGATTGGCTCATCATATTTTCTGCCAACGGAGTCGACATTTCGTGCACCACGTCTTCTTTTCCAGATTGAACCTGACCCTCTGTTGCTTCCGCATATACGGCACACCCAATTAAACCGATGCACATCATTTTTATTAATTTACTTTTTGACATATTTTTCTCCCTATTTATTTAATCGTATAGGCCTATACCTCCACCGTTAAATTGTTAAACATACATATATTCTCGTTGAGTCGTTTAATAGTTGGATATTTTTTTATATCGTTTTTAATTAATTTAGGAATTTAATAGGTCATGCTATTTTAGAATACCTACATGTTGTCTCCCAGGTATGAATTTGCTCGATTGAGTGAAGATTACCCATCATCGTGAAGAATTTTCAAAGTTATTAGATGAAGTATATTTAAAAGAGAGGGGCCTCAAATTAGCATTCAACACCATGAACGGCTAAACCGCCTAGGCTTGTTTCTTTATAGGTCCGATGCATATCTTCGCCGGTTTTTTTCATTGTTTTTATTACCCGGTCTAAAGATACTTTTCGATAACTCAACGTTCGTTTTAAAGCTAAGTGAGCGGCATTTACCGCCTTTATTGCGCCCATCGCATTTCGTTCGATACATGGAATTTGCACGAGACCCTTAATAGGATCACATGTCATCCCTAAATGGTGCTCCATCGCAATTTCGGCAGCACACTCTACTTGTTCTGGATTCCCCCCTAATAAAGCGGTCAACCCTGCAGCTGCCATGGAACTAGCCACTCCGACCTCACCTTGGCATCCCATTTCGGCGCCAGAAATGGATGCATTTTCTTTAAACAGCATACCTACGGCACCAGCTGTGAAAAAAAATATGCTTAAATCTTCTTTTGTTAACGATTTTTCAAATTTATCAAAGTAATGGAGTACAGACGGAATGACTCCAGAAGCGCCGTTTGTTGGGGCTGTCACAACACGCCCCCCGGCTGCATTTTCTTCGTTTACCGCAATTGCAAACATCGACAACCAATCCATGCCAATCGTCGATTTATTTACTTTTGTGTTTGTAATTAATTCGTTATGAAGATCTTTTGCTCGACGAAAAACGTTTAGACCCCCAGGTAACACACCTTCTGCCTCGATACCTCTCTTTACACAAGACTTCATTACATTCCACATCATATTTAATTTGTCGTCAATTTGAGAGGCCGTGTAGAGAGACAATTCGTTTTCACGAACTATGTCGCTAATCGATAGTTTGTTGGATTCAGCTATGTCTAATAAATCATTCCCATTAGAATAAACATGAGGAAGGCTGCCCCGTTTAGGGATAGGCCCGCTACTTTGGCGACTATCCTTCTTCGTTCTATTTAAACCTCGAGAAAATATAGGGTCGTTTTTGTCATTTAAAATAGGAGCTTTAACAATACTTCCTCCGCCAACAGAGTAATATGTTTCACATTTAATCGTTTTTTCAGCCCCATCAAAAGCTGTAAACGTTAATGTATTTGGATGACTCCCTTTAACAAAGGTTTTGTCCCATATAATATCTTTATCATAGTTAAAGGAAATAGTTTGTGAATTTCCGAGTTTTAACGTCTGTTGATTGGTGACTCGTTCTATAATTGTTTGATACAACGATTCGTCTACCTGTTCTGGCGTTTCTCCCATAAGTCCCAATAAAACAGCGCGATCTGTTCCATGTCCTTTCCCTGTTAAACAGAGCGACCCGTTCAACCGAATTGAAAGTCTTTGAATATTAAGACCGTTTTCCCCATCTATAAATGATTTTGCGGCTTTCATTGGTCCCACCGTATGAGAACTCGAAGGGCCTATTCCAATTTTAAATAGCTCAAAAATACTCATATAAACCCTCTACTAATTTTGGGAATCGTCTACATAACTAAACGATACCTCTAAAAATTCATAATAACATATTCATAAGGTATAAAATATTATTGCCTTCATTCATGGATAATATAAAGATAAAATCATTAAAAAATTGGAAAATCTAAAAAAGACTCGATACACTAGCTGTTAGACATGGAAAACTTAAAAAAATATTCTTATCAAAATCTTTTAGCGAACAATAAAAATTGGGCGGCTAAAAAAACGAACGCATCTCCAACCTATTTCCCCAATTTGGCAAAAGGTCAGTCTCCAGAATTTTTATACATCGGATGTAGTGACAGTAGACTCCCAATTAATGTTATGACAAACACAGACCCTGGCCATATATTTTTGCATCGAAACATAGCAAACATGGTTCATCAACATGACACAAATCTTGAATCGGTTCTTGAATATGCGATACATTCGCTGCATGTTAAAACGATCATTGTTGCAGGTCATCATAAATGTGGTGGCGTAGCTGCTGCTCTAGGCCCTAAATCTGAAGGTGTTATTGACGATTGGATTTCTCCTATTCGGTCTGTTTATGCCAACAATAAAAAAGAATTAGATGAACACATATGTACAGCCGATCGACTATCTGAATTAAACGTAATTGCTCAAATTAAATCGTTAACTCAAACGCGCCCTTTTTTAAAAGCACTTAGCACCAAAAATACGCCTAATCTTGTTGGATGGGTTTTACAGCTAGAAACGGGGTTAATTAAAGACATTCCATTACCTTTAGATGAATGGAAAAAAGATGAGATTTTACCTCAAACTTTCGTCAACACTCCATAATTTTTAGATAGTTACCTAGAAATTTTAATTCGTTTTATCTCTAAAATATTTTGTTGAAAAATTCTATATTTGCCCCCCCTCAGGGTCGAACTAGGCATTCAACATTTATCAAATGCCCACTTTTCTTTGGGCTTAAACATTTAAATTTAAATTTTCCTATCAATTCATAAAAATAACGTTTGTAAGCCAATTTTCAAACCTAGAATCAAAAACATTATGTTCCATTTATCCTTATCATTTATATCTAATAATTTAAAACTCTATTTGTATATGAAGGAATTATTTATGGTGGGCGGTACAAGAATCGAACTTGTGACCTCTTGCATGTCAAGCAAGCACTCTAGCCAACTGAGCTAACCGCCCCTCGTGTAACATTACCCAATAGGCACTGTCCAAGAAGAAGAATTATTGTACCATTTAGTATTCTGTTTGAGGAGCTTGAAATGTCGACTGTTGAAATGGAAAACAACTCAATGAATTGACATACCTTTGAAGTAATAATTATATGCAATATGGGTGTGGGTTTTCTTCTCCGAATAAGTGGATAAACTTTGATGCGTCTCCCACTCTTCGTTTTGAACAAATACCTGTACTTGGCAAACTATTAACACGACGTTCTTCTCACAAAACATCGCGATTTCCAAAAAATATGAAATATGGAAATATTATAAATGGATTACCTCTACAAAAAGAATCGGTATCCCTAGTTTATTGCTCTCATGTCTTAGAACATTTGTCTTTAGACGATTGTAGAAAATCTATTCAAAATACATATGATTTACTTAAAAAGGGAGGGACCTTTCGGCTTGTCATGCCAGATTTGGAACGCCTAATTCAAGATTATAATGAAAGTGATGCTGATAATGCCGCTATAAATTTCATGGATGAATCTCTTTTAGGATTAAAGCAACGTAATTACTCCGTATCTCGGTTTCTTATAGATTTCTTGGGCGGTAGTAACCATTTATGGCTTTGGGATTTTAAATCATTCAAAAAAGAACTTGAATCTATTGGATTTTCAGATGTCCGCCGAGCTAATTTTGGGGATAACAACGACCCAATGTTAAAAGACGTCGAAGAGATATCTCGATGGGATGGCCACCTCGGTATTGAATGTATAAAACATTAGCCAATTAAATACGAATAAACCTCCCTAATATCAACTTAATCTGAAAATATTCCAAAAAACTATGATCTCTTTTCTTTAAAAACACAGAATAATCAGCTAGTACAAAATTGACCAAATACACATACTCTATATCTTTTTAAGATTAGAATAATAACCACTTTTAATTAAAATATATTGAGAAATATTGAGAAGAAAAAATAAGGAAACGATAAAAAAGGTGTTGCATTATTAATACCCAAATACAAACGTGGGCGGTTCCCCTGTTGGAAAACCGCCCACTTCAAACTTATAGTTTACTCGTTAGAATAAAACTGCAATTTGTACGTTAGATCCACCTAAATACTGTTTTTCAGAAACATCAGTAGTTCCTGTTGTATATGATGTGAATTTAGCTAGAGTCACAGATCCTCCTAGGAGGATATTCTTAGATGCCGCATATTCAAAGAAAACATATGCTTTTGCATATTTTGCGTCTTCAACATCCAACTCATTCATAGTTCCAGTTTTTGTCCCTAAAGACCCACCAAGACCAATCGTTGTATTTGTAGTCATAGCAAAGTTTCTTCTTGCGAAAATAACAGGACTCATTGTCTCGTCAGAAACACCTTCATTAATAGTTAACCCACCAAAACCAACCGTGTATTCATGGTTGTCTGTGTAATAAGCTAAATCTACCCCACCACCTGCAATTTGAATAGCCAAACCACTTTGATGAAGTTCACTAAATTGTGACTCGTCTACCTCTAGTCCTGTGATTCCTGCTGCCATTAACGTGCTGCTACCGAACATAATTGCGATAAGTCCTAAAAGAATTTTCTTTTTCATTTATATACTCCTTGCGTATTTTCTATTTTGGATTCATTAAAGAGTATCTTATAATTAGACCCTACCCGCAAGAAAAAAGCCAGTGTACAATATCGTTAATAACTTAATCCTACACTGTCATCCAATTGCAGCGAAATACAATCACCCCTTTAATTTCCATTTCTTGAAGATGGTTTCTTCTTTTATATCGCCATTTTTTAAAACCAGCGTACTCAATAGGATCAACACTCCCACCCCCTTACATTATTAATAGAAACATCTATTTTCTATATTGACATTGATACTCAGTATCATTATACTGCTCAATCTAAAATTATGAAGGAAGGAAGGAACAACATTTATTAATGCTTAAAATGAGTTAGTTGGGAGATAAATTATTAAGATAAAAACGCTTACTTTCTCCTCCATTGACATCCATGACTGAGCACCTTAAAATTTGCTTACTGATATTGAGTATCAAAATCAAAATAAATACTCATCATAAGCGAAAAAAATTAAATACTACTTACTGTTACAAAGGACAAGACGATGAAAAAAACACTATTATTTTTAACAC
>JABIQV010000128.1 GCA_018699495.1 bacterium
CTAAATGGCAATGTCTAAATCGCAACTAAAGATAAAATATGAAAAAAATAGTAACACAGGATGTTTCAAAATTATCTAGTTTAAAATTTATCGAGTAGGGAGTTGCCTAAATGGCAATGTCTAAATCGCAACTAAAGATAAAATATGAAAAAAATAGTAACACAGGATGTTTCAAAATTATCTAGTTTAAAATTTATCGAGTAGGGAGTTGCCTAAATGGCAATGACCGAATCGAAAATTTAAAAATTGAGACTTTTGAGACATCCTAAAGTTATAGAGATAGACCAGAGTTAACACTGCCTAATTTTTCTGGGGTATAATTAGAAAGATTAGGTTGTTTATCCAATTTAAATCTATGATAAGCAGCAAGACCAATCATTGCCGCGTTATCTGTACAATTTATTTTCGACGGAACAAAACAATTATTACCTAATTTTTCTAAATCATTAGTTAAAAATAATTTTAGGGCCTGGTTTGCAGCAACTCCGCCGGTAATTACACAATTAGAAATGCCAAAATTATGACATGCTTTTTGAAGCTTTTTTGATAACACACTAAACACAGCATATTGAAAACTTGCGCATATATTCTCGATATTTAATGTATTATTTTTTCGTTCACGGTCTATCGTTTGAATAACAGCTGTTTTTAATCCGCTAAAACTAAATTCATAACCTTGCCTTAACATAGGTTGCGGAAAAGAATGAGATAATGGATTTCCATCAAGAGCTAGTTTTTCGACAATGGGTCCACCTGGGTATCCTAAGTCCATGTATCTCGCAATTTTATCGAAGGCTTCTCCGGCAGCATCATCCCGTGTTTGACCAATTAACTCGAATTGGTAATGGTTTCTAGCAACAATAAGTTGAGTATGACCTCCAGATACAATTAAACATATAAACGGAAAAGTTAATGTTGGGTTATCTAAAAAAGCTGCATATAAATGGCCGTGGAGATGGTTAACGCCTATAACGGGACAGTCTAATAACGTCGAAAGAGATTTAGCCGCAGTTTGTCCAATCAAAAGAGCCCCTTCTAGACCAGGCCCTTTAGTAACAGCTATAAGATTTATATCTTGAAAACCAATTTTAGACGTTTTTAGACATTTTTCGATTAAAAAATGAATGGATTCAGTATGAAGTCTAGATGCAAGTTCTGGAACAACACCACCAAATTTTTTATGGTTACTAATTTGGGTAATGAGCTCGGAAGATACAACGGAGGTATCTTTTAAAAGGGCGATGCCAGTTTCGTCACAAGAAGATTCTATAGCTAATATATTCACACTAAAGGTAGAGTTTAAAAAAAACGTTGAAATAAGACAAGAATTTAAACTATATGAAAATAAATAACATGATATTTTTGATGTTTAAAATCTGTATATGATGGGAATGAGAATAGGAATGGGAATATGTGATTCATTCATTTAATAAATTAATATTGAAATATTAATACGTTTTAACATATAATATATAAAAGTTTCCTAAAAAAATAATGAGTTAATATAAATACAGTGCACAATTTTTAAAATGGCCTTATAAAATGGTGGGGTTGAATTGCAGAGACTATTTCTTTGCTTTGTTAACAAATAGCTAACATTGGAAAAAAATAGTTTCATAGGTTTTCGAAAGGAGAAACTAAATACATAAATTGCCAGGTAGACTCGAAATAGAAGATTGTTAAAATTAAAAAAGGGAGAAAACATGTTTAAAATACTCAAAAATTGGCGATGGTTATCAGTCGCTCTATCAATAGGATTGATAATTAGTCTTACGGGTTGTGCCAAATTACAAGAAGCATTAAATCAAGTTATTACCGATTATGAATCAAGCCAAGGAACTGAAGTTGTAGAAACTACAGTTGACGTTGAAATCACTGGTTCGGTAACCGCTCAAAACTCTGATGGCGTAACAAAACCAGTCAATCAAGCATCCGTAGTTGTTTCTTATGATGATGGGACTTATGAAAATTTTGGCTATACAGGGTCGGACGGAAATTTTTCCGTTTATGGAGAATCTCTTCAAAATATTGATAAAATTCAAGTTTCCGTATCCAAATCTGGATACGTGGCTGGATCATCAACTGTTTTAAACGTCGGCCAAGACTATTCCGAAAACGATAGTCGTATTCGAATAGGAAATACAACGTTATCTAGAGATAGCGGAGCGGCTTTAGGTGGTACGATTTATGGAACAGTTGAATTTAGATTTAAAGGTGTGCCGGGAGCAATCGTTACAATTAATGATTCATCTGGTAAAACCTTTGAAGTAGAAACAAATGCAAATGGTGAATTTGTCTATTCAGGATTAACATTAGGGACATCCTCTGTTCCTGAGGTGTATACATTATCAGTCAGTAAAAAAGATGATTCTGGAACAGAATTATTTGAACAGACAAATCAATCAGTATCTTTGTCTACACCATCATATATTGACGTAAATCAAGATTTTGTTTTACAGCCAACTGGTGATTTTGCAGACGATTTTATAAATACAGATTATGGAATCATTTATGTACAGTTAGTGCCTTTAGACGAAGGTGACGGAAGTGATAACGGAAGTCAAAACGGGGATGACCATGGAATGGATACAGGGTCTGACGGAAACGAATTTGAATTACCAAATTTTGTTGTAGAAGCTAAGGCTACATTAATTGAATTTAAAGGTAAAAATAGTGACGGGTATGCCGATATACCAGGGGATAATCAACCAGAAACCTTAATAGAGAGACATACAGGTCAAATTATTTTTACTAACGTTCAAGAAGGTGAATATCTTATGAGGGTTCAGTTTGGTGTTGAAGGATCCGCTTTAGATACAACGGAAACTGTTTACGATTCTTATGAATATGTTGTTCATACCGTTCCTATGGACAATTTAACTGACCTTCCAGACGCTGAGATAGTCTACATATCAAAGGATCAGTTTGGAGATATCTCGCAGGCATTTGACCATATAGATAGCAATAGCATATGGATTGAGAACGAAATTATAATCAATGCTGGTGGATGGGATTCTCCTGCAAGTGGTTCAAGAATAACGTTTGTTAATAAAGATGGAAATATGTTTGAAACATTTGCCAATAAAGATGGATGGTTTGGACTAGACCTTCCAGAAAGTGGCGATTATGTATTTACGGTCTATCTTCAAGGTGAAAATGAATCGTTGGATGTGACGCCTTCAATCGAAGAGAACGTGAATATTCAAGGACCCGATAATAGTCAAAATGATGGAAATAAAGACTATTATAATTCTTGGGATTGGTGGTCAAA
>JABIQV010000009.1 GCA_018699495.1 bacterium
CACTACCGTCTACACAGGGTCACATGGGCATACAACTGATAGAGAGGTATTCATAACAAGTATTGCCGCCGGACATGGAACTGCACCTGAGTCAGGCGATGGCCAAGTGCCTTCATCCGGTGTCCCAGCAACTGCTGCTTCAGGTTCTTCATCTTCCATCCTCGAAGGAGCCCATAGTCATGATGGTCTTTCCATACCACCCACCCTGACGATGGGTGGTGCAGGCGCAGAAGAAAATCCAATTCTTCCGGGATATGGACTAACAATGTTTATTTTCGCTGGTCCTTATGACAACGACGCAGTTAATGACGCATTGGGTTATTAAGACTCCATTCGCTAACCATGTTACACGTCTATAAGCTTACCTCTCAACGTCCCATAATTTTATTTCAATTTGTTTTTGGGTTATACCTTTCGGTACTTAACGCTAAATATTTATACTTTAATTGGCTACCCGATCTCTACATAAACCCTATCTTTCACTCTAAATATCCTATTTTTCAATTTCACGTATCACTACCGTTGGCCGTTCATATCTTTCTTTATATTACGCTTGTTTGTTGCGGGCTAGGCATAGCCTTTAAGGTCCAAGAAAAACTCTGTACCATGTATGCCCTACTAATTTCACTGTTCTATTTTTTGTTTGACAGACTCTATTATTCTGATTTTTCATATCTCAATTTATTATTTCTTTTGTCACTACTCGTTATTAATTGGTCAACTCGAGATGACGATTCAATTCCAAAATGGAAAGTATTATGGCTTAAATCGCAATTTTGGATCGTCGCTTTTATAGCCATGCTGCACTTAATGACGACCGATTTTTTGGACAACCACGTATGGATTGCACGACTAGAAATATTTAAATTTCATTCGTTTTTGAACCTATTGTCGACGGACTCAATTGCTAGTTTTGGTGTGTATTTTACCATTATTTTATATGCCATATGCCTGCTTTTTTTAATAACAAAAAAATTGAAAAAGATAGGGTTACTCTTATGGATCGGTCTGCAAACTAGCTTATATATCCTGTTTTACAAATTCGAAATTCAGGTTGATCGGGCCAATTTTCCCATGTTAATGATAATTGGTAGCCTTACATTTGTTGAGGACAATTGGATTCAGTCGTTAAAGACAACCCTACACCGTAGTCTTAAAAAAACATCATCAAACTCAACCCAACCGCAACTAAAAAAAACTTCCGGTCGCTATTTCATTGGGCCACAAAAATTAGCGACACTAACCACCCTATGTCTTCTTATATTTATGTCTATTCAACTCCTTCTTCCTCTTAGGGGGTATGTTGTTGGGCATCACGATAGAGAATGGACAAATGGTCAAAATATATTTTCTTGGCGAATGAAGTTAAAACAATTTTACTTCTATGGTCACTTAACCGTAAAAGATTTAACAACAGGAACGTACGCTAATATCAATATTTATGATTACCATTTACCATCCGGTCCATTTCGAATGGGGTCTCCATATTCTATCCTAAAATTTGCCCAATTCTTGGAAAATAAATACAACAATGAGGGACATACAAACATAGCAATATATGCGTCTATTTTTGCAAAACTAAATAACGATACTACCTATAAACCGCTAATTGATCCTTCCATCGATTTAACAACCGTAACCTACAAGTTCTTCAGCTCAAATAATTGGATCCTACCTTATGACTAAATTAAACACTTATTTTCACCAATTTAAAACAAACTTAAATACCGATATAAATGGGCTGTCTCTTGCAATATTTAGAATCGGATTTGGACTCATTTTAGGATTACGGGAAGGTATCGGAAGCCTTCTATCTGACAAATTTTATACCGGTTACATGTCGACCCTATTCCACGCGCCTTATCCTGGACTAGCCGCAATAACGTTACCCACTTCCCCTTACGTTACTTATGGACTTTATTTCATCTTAATTTGCTCTAGTTTATTTATAGCCCTAGGGCTCTATTTTAGAGTATCAAGCCTAATCTTTTTTTTAACGTACACTTATTTCTTTCTAATCGACTATAATTTTTACAATAATCATTATTATCTTATCTGTTTATTTGGACTCTTCCTCTTTCTTTCAAACGCTCATAGTAGATGGTCCTTAGATAGCTGTAGACTAAAAATAGACCCACCAAAAAGATGGCATTTGTTTCTTTTTCAGTTTCAAATCTGTGTTATGTTTTTTTATGCGGGATTAGCAAAATTGACGAGTATTAATTGGCTAAACGCAGAACCTCTAAAATTATGGGTGAAAAACTTTCCAAAAGATCATTTATTTAACACCCTTTTTTCAAATGATTATTCCGCCTACCTATTGAGTTATTCGGGTCTACTTGTTGATTTGTCCATACCCTTTCTTCTTTTATTCAAAAAAACAAGGATAGCTGGTATTTATGTAATGATAGGGTTTCATACGTTTAACTACGTTGTCCTGTTTTCTCCACTAAACAACAATGTCATCGGTTCCTTTTCTATTTTAGGCATTCTTTGTGCCATATTATTCTTTGAAGACATCACAATCAGGACCTATATAAACAAAATTCTGGCCTCATTTTTATTTAAAGAATCTAAAAATAAAAACTTACCCACCAAATCATTCCTCATACCACTCTGTTTTGTACTATTCTTTGTCATACAAGTTTGTGTCCCATTTCGTTATTTATTAAGTAAAAACAATCCAAATCCAAGATGGACTGAAATTGGACGATCCTTTTCCTGGATGGATTTTACGACACACAAAATAAGCAGGTTGGACATAGAAATTGGACAGTTAAACACGCGCCCCAAAAAAGTTACTATTTCAAACGATTTGTCTAAGTTTCAGTACCATATTGGAGCCATTCCATATTCAACACTTCAGCTTCTTAAATTCAAAACCAAACAGGCTGAAACTAGTGGTATTAAAAACCCTCTTGGTTATGCGAAGGCATCCGTATCCTTAAATGGACGACCCCTGCGTCCAATTACAAATTCCTTTTTAAATTTAGATAGAGCCGAATGGATTCCTTTTTCTAATCAACTATGGATCCGTCACTACAACGATTTATAACGTCAGTCGCGTTGATAAAAACCAACCCCGTCCATTCACACCCTCGTCTCTATAACCATATAACTTAAACCCTATTTCTTAGAAAAATAGCGTTCATATAGGTCAGGGTACACGTTATTTAATCGACTCAAGGCTATATCTAGGTCCCTCATATATCCAAATGACATAAACACAGACACCAAATCCATCATAGATTTGGGATTATCATCGTCTGCCCAATTAAAAATTTCGGCCGATTGAGGAACAGGAATCAATCGATTGCGATAAACCGATCGATTCAACAAAACAATAACCCTTTTATCAAGGTAGCCAAGTCCCCAACCGCCTTTACTTAAGGCCCAGTTTATAAAAAAAGGATTAGAGTAATCAATCACTACAACATCTGCAAATTTCTCAATATTAGGCCAATTGGACCTCTTATCATAGGACGCCATAACATCATTCAAAATATAGGATGCCGGATACGCTTCCGACCGATTATCGATGATTGCTTGTGTCGTCGGGTAATTAGAAAAAATAACCACCGACGCCAAATGGGGCAAATTATAAACGTGCTTAGGACTCAAATCCCTAATATAAGACATTAACTGAACAGATTCAGGCGATAACTTAACTCCAAATTCTCTCCTCGTAGGAAAATCTAAATGCGTGCAATATACAAAAACAACACCCAAAGAAAATAAAAATGATACCACGCATCCATTATCAAATTTGACATACTTACCCGGCTTAAACCGTCCAAAAGTTAGTTTATCCATCATCCACATCCATTTTGTTTGACTCATTGATTCACATAAAAAAGGGAAGATCATCGCCATATATAAACTCGTATTTCTAATCCCTAATAAACAAAACCCCAACGAAAATAACACCCACATATTTAGGGTCCATTTTGTATGTCTAACCCTTATCAAAAACAAAATAAATGAAAAATAGAAAACAATCAAAAACGAATAATGCCTCGGATTACCCATCAAATGCTTAAACAAAGGCGACATATTATCGGCGCCGGGCATTGAGTGATTGAAAAATATTAATACCGGATAAAAGGCACCTTTCATTCCGTTTGGATTTATTAAACTAATGAAAAAAATAAGTCCGCATGCAACCGCCAATTTTTTTAATACGTCTGCTCGTAAATTCAATTGACCAGACGTTGCCCCAGACTTAAAAAAATAACCTAACTTAAATCTACAGTCCTTAAACAACCATGCGAAAAAAATCAATGGTCCCAGGAAAAAATAGATATGCGTATTCGTCCAAATAATCTGAATAATAGGCACCGTCCAAAAATAACGAGGGAGCAACGGCCACTGAATGGATCTAAACGAACCGGGAAAACACCGACCAATGATACGCTTTAAGTTCCTAACACGGCCGCCTCCAAAACCAATCTCATCATTGTCTACCCCATCATGTCGACGACTATCCGATTGAGGTTGTCCAAACAACACCCACAAAAACCAAGAAACAAATAATAATGAAAAAATCTCTGGCCGAATCCCCGCTCGAGACGTTAATAAAATGGCCAAAACAGGAGCCAAAACATAAACGACCATTTTTGAGGACGATCTAAAAAGCGCCGTTTTTATCGATAAATAACCCGATAGAGTAATGACACTCGCCTTAAAGATAACCAAGCCAGGAAGTCCAAAAATAGAATAAATTGAAAATAAAATAACCCCAAAAAACCAATGATGATTAACGAACGGGAAATCGAAATGAAATTTGGAATAAAAATTTTTATATAATACAGAAACATTACCTTGAAAAAGTTGTCTCCCATTTTCTAAATGCCTACCTAAATCAAGGTTATCCACTACCATAGATACTTGAAGCAGTTGAGAATAAAACAACCACCCTAACGAGACCCATACCAAAATGCGAAACAAAACCGAACAGGGATCCCTGTCCATACACTTACACATCGAAACCAACGATTTCTTGATAAATTTATATTTTGAAATAAAATAACTCAATACAAAACCTCTATCCTATAAAAAAATTTTCTACCTAATAGCCAATCAAACCTAAACTGCCCGTTTTAAGGGTCGTATGCCCTGTATTTTTAGACAGGAACCCTCATAAAAAGAATAAAACCGTGCAACACCAAATTTTTCACAAATTGACGCGCCATTTAATAAAGATTCTGAACATTGCTTCGCCACTAAAGGTGCGTATAACGAACCTTTGGATGCCAGACCATTAAATATCCATATATTTGAATATTTAGGATGAGGCCCCATCACAGGTTTTGCATCTTTTAATGTCGGTCTAATTCCAGAATTAATCGATAAAATATCAATTTTTGACAAATTTTCAGTTCTAATTGACTCCCCTTTTACTCCTTTGCCAATAACATCATCCGCCCATTTTTTAAAAATCAGGTCTATACGGTCCGTACATACATTTGGCACATCGTTCTTTAAATCACCAAGAGACGACATCGGAATATAATTAGACCCAAAAACCCATTCACTTTCTCCACTCGGCACTAACCATTGATTGAAAAAATGAATATGTTTTCTAGATAATCCAGGGTCATTTTTAAACCTAAACGTCATCAACTCGCCAAATGTGCAAAACCAAGGAAGCCAGGAAAAAAAAGGATTTGAAACCGATTGCCATCCATCACAAAAAACGACTTTCGTGTCACCACCCAAACACTCGTCCTTCTCCAAGCTACTCAATAAGGCGACCAATTCAGCCTCGGATACTCTTTTAGACTCAATATTTCTGGATGTATCAAAATAACCTCTCATTTTTTTTAAGAGTAGCGAAACATTCAATAACGAACTATTCTCTGTTTCCAAACTTAAATAAGACGACCCAAAGGACTCCCTTAATTTAAAATCGTTGAGTCCCCCACCCGTATTGACCAAATATGACGACGCTTTTTTAACTTGCTTATTATTTAATGGAGTAGATATATATCGTTTAGCAGACATAGGCTTAAAAAACGAACAGTCAACTAATTGTTCCAATTCCAAATACACTTGAGATGCATAAGAAAACGCTTGATCAAACTCAAAAACAGATCGAAGCCTAGACCCAAACAAAGGGTCAATTAATCCCGCTGAAACCATAGAACTAGATTTTTCATGATCAGAATCAATGATAAGTACCTTTGCCCCCATTTTATTCAAATGGAAAGCAAGCATGGTTCCAGCTACCCCTTGACCGACAACTACAACATCAAACTGTCCAGAAAACAGTTCCTTCATAAGTTATCGTTCTTTTTGAGCGGAAGCTTTAAAAATTATTTGGATAGGAACACCTTCAAAATGGTTATAAAACGTTCGAAACTGTTTTTCGATAAACCGTTCATAATTTGGAGGAATATCATCCCCTTGGTTCATAAAAAAGACAAACGTCGGAGGCGCAACACTCACTTGAGTCGCATACTTCACTTTAACTTTTTTACCCCGTTTTGTTGGAGGTGGATTTCTTTTAATAACACGTTCAATAAAATCATTAAGTTCAGGAGTCGATATTCGAATCAAACTATTCTGGACAATTTTTGGAATCAAACTAAACATCTTTTTAATATTTCTATCTGTTTTCACTGCCCCAAAAATCTTTGGATAATCTTTCAATTGAGGCATTAATTCTTCCATTTTCAGAATAAAATGATCAGGTTCAAAAACAAATGGTTTAATGCCTAAATCTGCATATTCCTTATTTTCTACACTATCATCTTCTTCTTGCACAATTAGAGTCGAATCTTCAGGTTTAGCACCTTTTACCGATTCTTTATTGTTTCCCTTTTTGTGCCTAGAATCTCGTTTAGACATTTTTTTAGGCGTCTTATTTTTTTGAGTAAGTACTAAATCAACATCAACACCCGATCGTTCAGCCATCAATTTTAAATCTTCAGCTTTTTCAACTTCAAGCCGATTAAATTCAGCAATTTCGTCATCAAATAAATCTATTTTATTAATAAATAAAATTAAATTTTTCTTAGCATCTAATACCATTTGAATAATTCGTTTATCTTGCTCAGCCATCATTAAATTTGCGTCCATCATGACAACAACAATATCCGAACGACCAATACTCTTTTTAGTTCGTACAACTGAATAAAATTCAACACCTTGAGCATTTTTAGATTTTTTTCTTATTCCTGCCGTATCAATAATTTTATACGTTTTTCCATGATGCTTAAATTCAACTTCAACAGAATCCCGTGTTGTTCCAGCAACAGAATCAACAATAACGCGCTCATCTTCAATTACTGCATTCAATAACGATGATTTTCCAACATTTGGACGTCCAACAAACGACACCTTAAAATTATCAGGTTCTCTGTAATGAACATCTTTATCAAAATCTTCTGTACACCAATCCAATAAATCACCAATGCCGATTCCATGTAATGACGATATTCCTAATGGTTCTCCCAATCCAAGGGCATAAAAGTCACTGAGGCTATGCAACATATCTGGATTATCTACCTTGTTAACAACTACTTTTACTTTATCTTTATGAACCCATAAAAGCTTTGCGATTGTCTTATCAATAACATGAAACCCAACTTTAAAATCTGTAAGAAAAATAATTTTAGTCGCTTGTTCAACGTATGTCCCAATTAAAGACTCTATTTTTGACTGCAAATAAATGTTCTCAGAATCTTCTAAAAGAATACCTCCACTATCGACTAAAAAAAACGGCTTTCCATTCCAATCGGTTAAATACTCTAAACAATCTCGCGTAACACCAGGCATATCAAGAGTAATAAGCTCTTTTTTTCCAATAATTTTATTAATTAATGTTGATTTCCCAACATTAGGGCGTCCTAAAACTAGGACCTTAGCTAAATTTTTCATAAGACTCGTATTCTACCAGATTACATACAGTCTTACATCACACTTATTAAAAAATAAATAAGTCGTTATATAAGGAGTACCCAGTTATCACTTACCGAATTCTGTTTACCCAGATTCTATTGTCAATTCATGGTAAAATAAGGGAGTGAACCAAGCTATAACTATAAAATTATTGACCTCAACTTCCGATTTTGAACAAGCCATCCAAATCCAAGACATTATTTGGGGGAAAGAAACCGGTTCAATCCCATATTCAGTATTAAAAACCGCCACAAAAATAAAAGCGCTTGCGATTGGCGCATTTCAAAACAACACACTCGTTGGGTTTCTATACAGTGCACCTGGACTATGGAAAAATGAACTCATTCACTGGTCCTATCGAACAGCAATCCTTCCAACCCATCAAAACATGAAAATAGGACACTCTTTAAAACTATTCCAAAAAGAATTCTGCAAAAAAAATGGATTCCACTCAATTGTATGGTCCTTCGACCCATTAGAAACACGAAATGCTCATTTTAATATCAATAAAAATGAAACGATTATTCAAACCTACGAAGAAAACATGTATGAGGGCTCGAAACGTGTGCTCCATACAAAAATGAGTCCAGACCGCTTAATTGTTGAATGTCCGTTAAACCATTCGTCTAAACTTAAAAATCTAAACGACAAAAAAAAATCGTGGTTAACCTATCTAAATTCAAACAAAAAATTCGCCAATACGACTCATTTAATTGAAGAAATAGACAATACCCCTACCAATATAAGATTAAATCAACCCAGCCACGCCCCATCTAATATCGAACTTATCCACCTTCCCTTAGACTACACCTCATTAACCAACACGGAGCTGAAAAAACTACATCTTCATCTAAAAACAAAGTTTCAACATGCCTTTTCTAGAAAATTAGCGATTATTTCGTTTTACAGAAATATAGAAAAAAATATAGGCGCCTATGTATTAAATTAAGTTATCCCCTCGTTAAAATAGGGAAGGTAACCGATAAAACCTACACTAGAGCGAGCCAAAAAACACTAAAAAAATATTAAACTATAAAAATAATTAAAAATCTGGAGACCAAATAAATAATGATAACAATCAAAAAAATAATTTTAAGAGAAATAAACATGAAATTGGTAGAACCCTTTCAAACCTCTTCAGGTAGTATTGATAACAAACGAATTCTATTGATTGAAATGAAAACAGACACTCATTCCGCATGGTCAGAATGTGTCGCTAAACAGATTCCAAACTATACCCCCGAAACAATCGACACGTGTTGGCTCATGATTGAAAAATATTTGGCTCCAAAACTATTAAATAATCCGATAGACCACCCAAAAGACGTATTTAATCGTTTAGAAAAAAATATCAGGGGTAATTTAATGGCGAAAGCCGCTCTCGAAATGGGGACATGGGGCCTTTATGCAACGATTACGAACCAATCCTTAAGCAATGTAATAAAAGGAACACGAAAGCAAGTAGAGACAGGGGTTTCGATTGGCATCCAAAAAGATCCTGAAGCCCTTCTAAAAAAAGTAGATGAATCCGTAAAACTTGGCTATGGAAAAATAAAAATTAAAATCCAACCAGGAAACGATTTCCCATTCATCGACATCGTCAGACAAAAATATCCAAGCATAAAACTTATGGTCGATGCAAATAACGCGTATGCCCTTTCCGACGACTTTTCAAAATTTGATTCCTACAATTTAATAATGTTAGAACAACCTCTCGCTTGGGACGATGTATATCAACATGCACACCTTCAAAAACAACTAAAAACCCCTATTTGCCTAGATGAATCAATCACGTCACTCTCAAAAGCAAAGGAAATGATCGACTTAAAAGCAGGCCAAATTATCAACATAAAACCTGGCAGAGTCGGCGGATTCACACCGTCACTTGATATTCATAATATATGCCAAGAAAACAATATCCCTGTTTGGTGTGGTGGGATGTTAGAAACAGGAATCGGAAGAGCCTACAATATTGCCTTGGCAAGCCTACCTAATTTTTCAATTCCAGGAGATTTATCCCCAAGTGCTAGATATTGGAAAAAAGATATCGTAAATCCAGAATGGACAATGTCAGACGATGGATTAATGACGGTTCCAAGTAAACCTGGATTAGGCGTAGACGTGGACGTTGAAAAAATAGACGCCATCACAGTTAAAAAGTTAGACTTAACTTAACAAAAGGAAAAATTAAATGAAACCACCAAATTTAAATTTACCCGATTCTATAAAGTCTCTTTACTCAACGGATGAAGTAACTCAATTAATTGAGTTTAGAAAATCGCTGCACCGAGAACCAGAATTATCACTAAACGAATACGCAACCCAAAAAAAAATAATGACCGCCCTATCCACCCTTAATCTTTCGAAGGTCGAACCAATCGCAGAAACAGGCGTATTAGCCGAACATCCCGGGAAAAACCCATCCCTTCCCCCCATTATTATCCGTGGAGACATTGACGCTCTTCCTATCCAAGAAAATACTGGGTTAGACTATTCATCCATACATCCAGGAGTCATGCATGCGTGTGGTCATGACGTTCATACGAGTTGGGCATTAGCATCTGCTATCTTAATTAACAAAAATCCAGCAGAAGGCCCCATTCGTTTCATATTTCAACCGGCAGAAGAAATTGCAAAAGGTGCATTAAAAATAATTGAAGAGTCTGGACTCAAAAATGCAAAAGCCATTATTGGTGCTCACGTCGATAGAAACTACCCTACCCCAACAATAATCGCCCACCCGGGAGCAATTGCATCCAACTCAGACACCTTCACATACACAATTATTGGTAAGTCCTGTCATGGTGCTCGTCCACAAGAAGGTAACGACCCATTTATTGGAGCAGCTACTATTATTTTAGGCATCCAAACAATCATATCCCGACAAATAGCGCCCCAAACAAAAGCAGTCATCTCTATAGGAAAAGTAGATGGTGGTCATTCTCATAACATAATCCCAGAAAAAGCCACCATTACAGGAACAATACGAAGCTTTTCTGAAGAAACACGACAGCTCCTTCACACGAAACTCAACCAACTATGTCTGATGGGGGAGTCGTTCGACCTTAAAATTTCCTGTACCATAAAAACAGGCGCTCCCTCGATTATTAATAACGAACGTATACTTAATTTGGCAACAATTGAAGGAAATAAGCTCGTAGACGAATTTTGCCAGCCTCTTAACACCCCGAATTTTGGAGCGGAAGACTTTGGATATTATCTTAAAAAAATACCAGGCTGTTTTTTAAGAATAGGATGTAGAGCCGAGAATGAAAAAATTATTCCTGCTCATAACAATCAATTTTTTGCCAATCATGAAAGTATATTCGTTGGAGGTGCTATTCTGTCGAACCTTGCCGCTCAACTTTCTAAAGAAATAGTAGTACCAAATAGTCCGTTTTAGAGCTAAACTAAAAAAAAATTGGAGGACCCTATATCAAAAAAATAGTTTGTATAATTGCACTCTTAGCGGCGTTAACTCAACCAGCACTAAGCCAACGCTCATTTTCAAATTACCATATCAAAGTTTCCGTGCACGAAAACTTGCTAAATGAACTCTTCCAAACAATAAACCCAATCAAAGGAAAAGGATCCATTCATGCCGCGTTCGTGAAGGATGAGTATGAATGGGCGGTCACATCAACAACGGTTCACATAAAAAAAGGAATGACAGTCGTCAAGGCGGACATTGACCTAAAAGTTGGAGAAAAAACATCAAAAACAACAGCCTTTGGTAAACTCAACATATCGTATGACAAAAACAAGAATCAAATAAAGTTTAATGTAGAAAAAATATCATTTGAGATCTATGCTGACGTATTTAATAATGACGTCCTTTTAAGCACCGTTGATATCACCTCTGTGTACCAACCCGAATTTTACCTACCTGGACCATCAAAACTCGAGCAAACAATAGAAATACCCATACCAAATGGGCCCGATATTTTAGTAACAGCAAAACCTTCTTCTTATCAAATAAAAATAGTCGATAAACGGGTTGATGTACTCGCAACCTATATATTTGAGAAAACGCTTAAGGAACCAATTTCAAAACGTAGTATTGACGATAAAACATCAAATAATTAATATTTAGGTACATATGGATACCCTTTCAGCTGCATATTTATGGATCCTTAATAGCCAATTTTTTGGATTCTTTTTCTATTTGGTGGGGCTTATAGCGTCTATTACGTTTTTAATTAAAAGACTAAAAAAATCTAAAATTCAAAATACGGCAATCAAATTCATCATTAAAGGGCTCATACTTACAGTCGTTTTATTTCTTGTTGGTTTCTCTTTGTGGTTTATTTTAATAAATATTCAAATGATTAGCGCGAATTCAGTCCCCGTTTAAAAAACTAATTTAAACAACCCAAAATTAGTCCAATCAAAATAATAACCTGAAAGAAAAGCCTCCTCTTTCTATACCGCATCATACTTAATAAAGCGGATTCCATTGCCTTTAAAATATATTGAGTATTACTCTTTACTAGTCGTGATGGTCGCGTAGGCGCATTAACCGTAATATCCACATTATCAATGTTAAATTTTAAATATGTCGATAAAATGTTCATTTCAATTGTATAGGTATAAGACGTATAAAAAACCAATTTTGAAGCAGCTTTTTTTGAAATCACCCTAAACCCGCAAGGATAATCATTTATAGTCGAACCCACTATCCTATTTAATATAAAGGTTCCAAAAATCTGTAAACCCTTTTTTTTCAAAGAAAACCAAGGCATGTCATTAATTGGACGGTTACCAATAACTATGTCTGCCGATCCAGATAAAACAGGATCTAAAACTAACGGAATTTCCTCAGGGTTATACTGACCATCACCATCAAGGTTAATTATAATATCAGCGCCATCTTCCAAGGCCCACGACACCCCCGAATAAAAGGTTTTAGCTAAGCCTAACCGCTTGTCATGTTGAATAATTTTATCGACATAAGGCGCCGCATAGTTACGTGTATTATCGGTACTTCCATCATCAATGAGTACTATTTTTACATCATCAATTTTTGGATATGTTTTGGATATTTTTGTCAGTACCGATACGATATCTTTCTCTTCATTATAGGCAGGAATTTGAATAACTAATTTCAAAGGACCTATAATCGCCCTTGGCTAAAGGATGATTCTACCACCGAATAGTCCGAATACCCCAATCGACACAGAGGATGAAATTTTGACCAAGATATTTTGTCCCCATCAAGAATCGAATCATCAATACGTACATAGTCAATTTGGCCAAAAAGAAAATTTTGAGCGCCAATCTCAATATGCTTATAATACCGAACAAACAAACTAATCGGCTGATTCTCTAAAACGACATAGTTTTCATGCCCATCGAACGTCAATCCGTTTTTAGTTTTATCTAAATTCAAATTTAATTCTGAAACTTCAGACACATTTTTATCAAAAGGTTTAGATGATGCGACCATTGGTAATAAATCATTTTTTCCCGGGATATGAACGGTAAAGTAGGTTCGATTCAAAATATTTTCAAAGGTGTCTTTAGGCGCCCCATCCCGTTTTGAGCCAATCGATATCGATATAACGGGCGGTTCACTAGATACCCCATTAAAAAAAGAAAAAGGCGCCAAATTATGCGTCCCATTTTCATTTTCAGAAAGAACCCAAGCAATAGGCCTTGGAACAATAACTTGAGTCATTAAATTATAAATAGACGCTTTAGATAGTTTTTTGATATCAAAATTCACAATAATTAGTTTAACTTAGACACTAACGTGCAGCAATATATTTTGAATAAAACAAATACTTTAATCGTCACAATTAATAGGTTTCCATTATATAAATTCGGGGAAATAAATCGCTATCAGACATATTTATAAGAATCTAAAAGAGTGGTTAATAAATTAGACCTTGCAAAGTCATTTTCAAGCACCTATAATTTTTGAAAATAATAAACTATTCCTCGGTAGCTCAATGGCAGAGCAAACGGCTGTTAACCGTTAGGTTGTTGGTTCGATCCCGACCCGAGGAGCCAAATATTTAATGAAAATTTCAATAATTGTACCCTGTTATAACGAAGCCTCAACAATAAAATTAATTTTAACCCAAATTAAAGATGAGCCTCTTACCCTAGAAAAAGAAATCATTGTAATTGACGATGGCTCCACAGATGGAACAAAAAATATATTAGAAAATCAAAAAGACATTACCTATATTGACCTAAAACAAAATAAAGGCAAAGGATTTGCATTAAGGGCCGGGTTTCAGGCAGCCACAGGAGATATCATACTTATTCAAGATGCAGACCTTGAATATAGCCCAAGAGATTACACCAAGTTATTAGACCCAATTTTAAACAAGGGCGCGGACGTCGTATACGGTTCACGATTTTTAACAAGCGAACCTCATCGCGTTCTATATTTCTGGCATTATGTAGCAAACAAATTATTAACTTATTTATCAAATATGCTAACCAATATTAACTTATCCGACATGGAAACATGTTATAAGGTATTCAAAGCGCCAATAATAAAAAATATAAAATTAAAACAAAATAGATTTGGATTTGAACCCGAAATAACAGCCAAACTATCAAAAAAGAGTTTATCTATCTTTGAAGTGGGAATAAGTTACAATGGAAGAACCTACGAAGACGGAAAAAAAATAACATGGAAAGACGGAATAGTCGCATTATATTGCATCATTCGTTATAATATTTTTTAATACAACAAAGGATTTTTTATGTGGAAACTTTTTATTGGACTTTTATTAATCCCATCATTAACGTTTAGTCTTCACAAAATAGACGCAACCAAACTTAAAAACTTACCCGAAAAACAGCAAAAAGAAGTAACTCTTATTATAGACACTTACAAAAAAAGACAAAAAACAAGTGGCATCCAGTTAAGAACATTAAGACAATTATTAGACGAAGAACTCTATAAAAAAGAAATGAACTACATGGACATCAATAACTTAGAAAAAAAACTGATGACTGTATACCAATTAAGAGTAGATAACAAAATAAATTCCGTAAAAAGATTACGAAAAATATTAAGTCCTATCCAATTCATGGACATAAATACAATCCCTACTCCCATAGAAGAAAAGAAAACAATTAAACGAAAAACTCTTTTTGGATTGTAAGTACCAATAAAAACGTGCGTCATTATCCGATCATTAAGTAACCCTAGTTAAAGTTTTTTAATAATTTAAAAGACATAGTTTCTATTTATAGCGCATATTAAAGTCCAACAACCGAAGTCTTTCCCTATCTTTTTTTTGTGTAGGCGACACGTCTTCAGCTCCGAACCCAAGTTGACAAACATTATAAATAATTTTAGAAGACATCCCTAATTTATCAGAATATGAAACAAATAAAACATCATCCCTAAATGATGCGTGAGCAACGCCTTCAATTGTATTAACTTTATCAAGAATCTTTTTTGGACAATCCTCACAATCCAAACCCGTCACTTTAAGATAAAGACCCGATTCTTGCATGTCCGAATCCATTCTATATATAAAAAGACCTATTACGACGAGCAGTACAAAAATAATGGCCCCGGCTAGTAACGTTTTTTTTGTCATTAAACACCTCAATTGTTTACGTAATAAAAAATAAATGATATATAAAAACCTTACCTATATGATTTGGAATCTAATTAAACTATATTTTACACCTATTTCCCTATTTTTCTTAGCCTTTGGGATATTTTGTCAACATCCATCGCTACTTTTAGCGATGTGCATCATTTTTGCGACGTTAGGTCTTGTTTCGTTTTATTTAAACAAAGCAACGATAAAAGACCTATCCATGCTACTATTTTTCATAATTTGTAGTGTGTATGCGACACTATATGAGCACATAAAAGCTTACAATCCCCAAACACCGTGTGCCATCCATAAAACACTAAGAATTAATAATTTTCCTTATATAAAAAATAGAAGATGGATTTTTATATCAGAATGCACGTCTTGCAACCTAAACTATCAAACGAGTATCAATACCCACCTTATAAAAGTACCTTTACACTTTTCAGACCAACTTAGTGGTACGTTTAAAAAAAGACGTCCAACCCAAATTAGAAACCCAGGTGGATTTAATTATGATACGTATTTAAAAACAAAAGGGCTATCAGGCCAACTACAAGTAACGTCTATCAAATCAATTAAAAAATTCAATCACTCGTCGTTAAAAAATAACCCGGTTTTAAAAATTAAATCCCTTATTTTTAAGTTAAAACAAAAAATACTCACCTTTCATTCTAATCATTTACCAGACCCTATCGACGACCTCTTTTCTGGGCTCATTTTTGGAGATCAGGGAACCGTTTTACCTCAAAAATTAAAAGATAATATTAAAACGCTTGGGTTAACCCATTTAATGGTGGTATCAGGGTCTCAAGTTGCTCTCATTTCTGGAATATTAGCTCTTTTTTTAGACTATACAGGAATAAAAAAAGCGAAAAAGGGAATTATAATTACTATTTCAAATATTGGTTTTTACGTTTTAACCGGTGGTGGGCCTTCTATATTCCGAGCTGTTCTTATGAATATCATGTTAATTTTCATGAAAGAATATGGAAAAAAAACATCGGCCCTACATTCATTAAGTTTTGTAGCTTTAATCATGTTATTCATTGACCCCCAAAATCTAACCAGCGTAAGTTGCCAATTAAGTTTCGCTGCAACTTCTTCTTTAATTTATGGCGTTCCTTTTGTAGAAACGTCACTTTTAAAAAAAATGAACCCTTTCTTAAAAAAACCTTTTGCTCTTGCACTAGCTCCATTTATCTATACGAGCCCCATATTATGGGCCAATACCCAAACACTTTCATTCGTATCTATAGTTAGTAATTTATTGCTTGTTGGAATGATCGAATGGTTGGTCATTATCGGGTTCGTATCAACGCTATTAGGCGTTATTTATTCGCCATTAGGTTATTTAGGCATAAAAGCCTGCTATTTCATTCTTATCCTATTTTTAAAAATGATCGACTTATTATTAAAAATACCAATTTCCATGCTCTATCTAATAAAATTGCCACAATTATTAGGCCTACTTTTCACATTAGGCATCAGTTTCATTTTTTCTCAATTCGACCTAAACAAACCGTTAAAAAAACGAATCATAAAATATAGTCTATTAACAGCACCTTGCCTTCTATTTATTTTTTACTTTAATAAAACTATTCCCAATAAATATATGAAAATTACTTATTTTGATGTTCATCAGGGAGATTCATGCCTCATTGAAACACCAACTGGAAAAACTATATTAATTGACACAGGAAAATCCGATCGAAAAAATCCGTCACTGAATATGGGTAAAAAAATAATTGGTCCCGCACTAATATCCAAAGGAATCAATAAATTAGACATGGTCATTATCACGCATTACGATATCGACCATATTGGAGGTCTTCCATTCATTATTAATAATTTTTCAG
>JABIQV010000010.1 GCA_018699495.1 bacterium
AAAAGTCTCTAGTTTTGACTGGTACATAAAAAGGGATCTTTATATGCCCTGCAGACGCAGCGAAAATAAAAAAAGAAACTTAAATGGTTTTCTGAAATGGAAGATCCATTATGAAAATATGGTCAATAACTTTTTGGTGAGTGGCTTTACGATTTTTCGTTTGGGATAGGTGTGATTGGTCTCGATGAATAATGATGTGGTGGTATTGGATAGGTCGGTAGGGAAGGATGACTGATTGATGTTGAGGCCGATTCCGATAATTAAATAGTCTAATACCGGATTTTCGGAGACCTTCATCGCGGATTCCATTAGAATGCCGCCCATTTTTTTTTCGGATAAATAGAGATCGTTTGGATACTTTATTGTGAGTGTGATATTCGTTAATGTATGAATGACGCTTTGGATATTTTCAGCAATGGCTTGGTGATAATATTCGATAGATGCAAAGTCAAATGTTTTGGGCACGAGTGCTAGGCTATAGTATAGCCCGCCGTTCGATCTAGAGTACCAAACACGTCCTTTTGTTCCTTTTCCTTTGGTTTGAATGTCCGAAATAACAACGAACCCATCAATTAATAGTTCGGGGTTTTTTTTCAATAGTCGTTTCGCACATTCATTGGTTGAATCGATTGTTTTTTTTGAGAAAAGAGTTACGGCCATTTCTCTAGTATAGTTAATAGCCATCCCTTGGTCTACATTGGCATCTTCCCCAATACCCAAACTGAGCGAAAATAGTCCATCTTTGGCCGGGAATATGGTGGTTTTGGACAGGGTTACTTAGTTTGAGGATGGGCTGCTAAATCTTTGTTTGATTCTTATTTTTAATTTTGAACCCGATTTGTTTTGGTTCAGATAAGAGTCGTTTAAATACTTTCTGGTAGTTTGCGACAGTCCCTTGTTCAAATCACTCATTCTGGATCTGATGTTTTTAGAGCAAAGGCCTGGTAACCTTTTGTTCCTGGATGAACCGAATTTGAAGTTCCGATTAAACTTTCAAAATAAGGTGATAGTTCTAATACATGATCGCCAACTTCCAAATCGGGAGGGAGTAATTGCGATTGTTGCATTTTCATGATGACAACTTCACAAAAACTAGAGGGGTTTAATGGATCCAATGGTTGTAATGGACAGCCGTTTTTATCTTTATAGGTAATCGTACCATCCGTTTCTTTTGATATAGTGGTGCCACTAGGAAACGATGCGGTGACTTTTGCCCCAATAAGTGGGTTAAAGGGAAAGGTGTGTTTAACTTTTGGATCGTATTTGGGAGTGCTGGACAATTGGGTACGAACCCAAGTTGCTGTTTCTTTATTATTCGGAACAGGAATTATGGTTTCCTTCCCATCTCTATCGACAACGGTAACAACAAATGTTAACCCTTGCGTTGTAATACGTTTAATTTGATACGCATTGTATAGTGTATCGCCTTCTTTTAATTTCCGTTGAGTAAAAAAATCCTCTGCAGGCATTACTTCAGAACCTGCACCCATAGTGGACTTAGCTACGAGAAAGGGACATTGAGTTCCAAATCGTAATGCGGTTAATATATCCTCATTAGTAGGAGGAAAACCTAGAACTTTTTCTAGTTCTAAACGATAGACGTCTAGATTTCTATCGTTATATTCGAGATACACAGTCGGTATTGTTTTTGTTGTTGTTCGGTTCGATAGTTTTAATAGTTTATCTAAAGTAGCCTGGCGAGGATTAGGGAAGTCTGAATCATAATTTTGAATCCCTTTCATAACAGGTTCAGGAAACCTAGCCACTATCTTTCCATTGTTTAGTGACTGTAAAAAGTTATCTTTGGTTTGTCCGACATCTAATTCACCATTGACAATGGAGCCATGGCATCTAGCAACTTCTATTCCAAATAGAAAATTATATTGTGATATAGGTGTTACCAATGTTCTCATACCGGTTATACCTACTCCTAGATTTATAGCATCTTCATAGGTTAATCGTTGGATCGCTTCATTGTCTGGATACCGGTTTTTCACTTCTATTAAGTCATTATATGCCGTTGCAGCCATTCCTCCAGGACCCTCAAAAGATGAATCTAAGGGGGTTACCGTGTCACTAACATCAAACGATTCTATCATTTTGTTAATGGTCTCTACTATCTCTCTTGCCGCTTCCAAATTAGGGATGTCTTTTTTTGGGCATAGTTGGTTTAAATCAGGATGAGATGCGCCATACCCGCCGACTGGGAACGTGCCTGCAAGTGTTAATCGAGGGCCTTCAGGGTCTTCTGAGATGTTGGTCATGACCGATTGAGCCACTCTTGTTTGATGATCTTTGTTTTTGCCGTCAGGTAAATTGTGCATCTGACATTTAATATTTGCGATTCTTTTTCTAAATCTGTTTAAGTATTCTTCGTCAATAATTCTATATACTTCGATAAGTATCTCTGGAGTTATCGTGTCTGTTGTGCTCGGGCATTTGATGTAATAACCCATTGGATCTGGGACCTTTAATTCGGGGGATTTGTTCTGTAAATCTGCATATTCCGAAAACTGTTTGCGGGCATATTTTTGGATTTCCGACATTTTCATTGTTGGGTTCCATGCAAGTGTCATGTAGCTAGGTCTACCGTATACCATATTTTCGAATACCATCCGAGCATTTAATCGTGCATTGTTTGGGGCATGAAAATCGGTAACGACGTACGCACTATATGTTTTTCCTTGGTGACGAAATGTGCCATAGGTTTCTTCCTCAATCTTATGGGAAATGTACTTCATTGCGGCGCGATCGACGTCAGTTGCTTCTTGTAATCCATTCATAAATTTGCCTCTTTCTAGACCAAATACTGGAACTTCTGAGCGGACGCGATTGCTTGAAGGATCTTTCGTATGCAGCACTGCACTGGTTTGAGGACCAGCACCACTTACTCCTACTGCCTCTTGCATTGTGACGCAGCTTGGTAGTCGATTGACAACTCTTTGTATGGCTTTTGTGATTGAGGGGTGCGTTACATGTGAGAGTAGAGACTGTAACCAATCACGGAGTTCAGCACTCAAATTGACTTTGTCTTGCCTATTCCAATAAGGGTCCCAACCTATTTCAGATAACAGATCGGTTTGAGAACTGGGTGGAAAACGATCTTCATAACGAGTGAATAAAGTGGTAAGTTCTCTTTCCAATTTTTGAAAATCTTCTGTGGTTCTCTGAATGGGTTGTTCTCCCTTTACAGTGTTCTCATTCAAACCCTTGTCGATTATTTGAGTTAATCTGGCTTTTGTGATCTCTGTATCGGAAGGTGATTCAGGTGGAATATATTGACCAACTTGAAATGGCGTTTGTTTGATGTATGCGTTAAGTACAGCGTATATTGATCGATATGGAACAACTAAACCCGTTGATTGAAAATGGTCTTCAAACTTGCGAAGAACATTAAGAGCGAGGTGATCGACGTCTGTTTTCCCTTGGATGAGTAGGGCTCCAAATTGTTGGTCTGCCAATGGGTTTATTTCACGCATCTGTTTAATTAATGTTGTAACTGTGCCGGCCCCAAAGGTATCGTCCATTATAGATTGCATCTCTTCTTGCGAAGTTAAGATTTTCCCCTCGCCATTTGTTAATGCCGTTAAACGGATATGTCGTACTGAATTAGATTCGCTATGGGCGAGAAATGGGGCTAGATTGATGCCTTGGTTATCGGCTAGCATTGCGGCTACAATGCATATGGCGAGATTTCGTTCGCTAACTGGATGTTCCACTTGTAATCGAGCATTATCTTCAAGAAAAAAAATATCAGGGTCGTTATCTCTTTGCAATTGAGTATTTCCTTCAATAGGTAAATCTCTTGAATAAGAATCATCAGGGACTTGACATAATAGTTCAAGTGTATTTGGGCCAGATAGATCGGTGTTATTGGCATAATGTTGAGCAGCTGAAATTATTTCTTCTTTCTTTTTATCTGACAATAGATAAGCGGGCACGGTTCCTTCGGCTTTTTTTTGTCCTCTTTCTTGTGCACTGCATTCGCGAAGCCCCATCACTTTTTTACCGATTAGTTGTGCTTCAATATGAAATGCGTTTTCAATACCCATTTGCAGAACGAGTTTACGTGTTTCATTTTGTTGTAAAAATGCAGCACCTTCTTTATGGCATCTACTAATGGTTTGAGTAATTTCTGAAAGGAGGGTATCTGAAATGTTTTCTAAATCATCATGATTAAATCGTATAGCATGGATTCCTCTTCCACCGCCGCAAGAAGGATGCTTGAAATAAATGAGGAGTGTATGTTTATTGGGGTACTTATTAAACAAATCACGAACAAATTTGAAAACATTCTTGGGGTTGTCGTCAAATGCCTCGCCATACGTTACGCCATAATTCGGGATGCCAGGTAACCCTAATTCATGGATGGTTCGATCAAAGTCATCTTTTTCTGATATGAGGTTTAGAGTTTTAACCGAATTACACGGGGTATCAAAGTCACACCCGTCTTTTGCTAACGCTGTACGGACCCTTTCATTTTGAATGGGCACCTCTTTGGACTCCGATGAATAGCCCCAGCCAACTAGGACACGTGCCTTTTCGATATTATTTTTTTTACAGTATTTTTCCATAGCTGTATAATTGGTTTCCAGGTCATTAAAATCGTTGATAATAACCGATCCTGCTACACGGTTTTCGGCAGAACATTCATCTTTTGAGGAGACAAGTACAATGTTACTCACGCCCATGGCCGTTAGTTTAGTGATTAATGTGTTTGCACAATGACCTTCGTGCATAACAAACACGGTGCCTGATCGAATAAAGGATGTCCATTTTGTGAAATCTTCTGGCGACATTAACTGAGCGAGTTTTTCTTGGCAATAAAAAAGATTTTCTCCGATAGCTGGTTTTAAGGGTGTTGTGAGGCTGGTTGTATCGTGAATACGTCCGGAAAAAAATCGTGCGATAGAATATGAATGTGCAGGGACTTTAGTGAATGGACCTTGAGGACGCCATAATATTCCAGGGCGATCTGTTTGGACGGGTAGTGAGGAGAGGGATCTCACTGAAGGTTTTCTTGCAGATAGTTTTGCAGATTGTGATAAAGGCCTAACGAATGGTTTTGCGGTAGAATAAATAGATCGACGGATGCACGATAACATAATAGTTTTCCCTTAATTTAACTCAATAAAATATATTTTGGATATTTTGTATGGATAATAATTTTGTATGGATAATAAATAATAATTATTTATTAAATTTATAATAGCTAAGGAATAGTGGACACGTCAATAATACATCAAGATTATTAAAAATAATGGATTATTAGATATTTGTGGGTCTGATATTTTTGATGAGTCGGTTCCGTTCATTATATAGTCCCTTCTGACCCAGGCTAAAATGAAGATAAAGCACGTAAACATGAGCACGAAAAAGGGTATGATAGGTCACTGATGGAAAAATTAGGTACTAATAATATTTGGTCGTATTGAGTTAATGAATATTATTAGAATATTTTTTTCTATCCAATTTAGGATGTGTAAATTCGTCTGATTCATTAAACTAGTCCAAAAATAAATCTAAACTTAATACAGAGTTTTTATTGGGTAGTAAAAATATATGCTTAAAGAAGCTCATATTTTAGACATGTTGCAGCAAAATAACCGGCATGTTCTGTTCTTAAAATAGTGGGGCCAATTGATACACAGGGAATTTTTCTTGATTCAAACAAGTCTCTTTCCTGTTTGGACCAGCCCCCTTCAGGACCAACAACAAAAATAATAGAATGAGGAGTAGTTATTGTGGTTAGTTTAATTGAGGATAAAACAGACTTAATTGTTAAATCCTTTGTAAATTCATTTAAAATAATAAGAGATACATTCGGTTTGTTTAATTGAGTTATATAGGTTTTTAGAGAAAGTATTTCGGAAATGGAGGGAATTCTATTTTGTTTTGATTGAGTACTTGCTGATTCTAGAATAGAGGCCCATCGTTTTAATTTTGAAGTGGAGTTTTTTATGTTTACAACTGAGTTGTCTGAAGTAACTGGTTGAAAATGATCAATACCTATTTCTGTTCCCATTTTTAAAATTGCCGACATTTTTTCACCTTTTGGGAGAGATTGGCATAAAGTAATAGAAATATTGTTCAGGGGAATAGTCGTTTGATCGATAACCTCAAAAACAAGTTCAGATTTCGTTGTTGATGAAATAATTACTGTAAAAATAAGAGCGTTTGGAAGGCATAACTCAAGTTTGTTTTTTTGTTTTAGTTTAAGAACGTTAATGAGATGGTGAAAACTCGGGTGGTTTTTTGTGATTTTTTTTTCATGAATGAGGCTTAACGAATTTATAAATAGTCTATGCATTACTAGTTAAGTTTAGATAGCTTTAAATAAATTTACAATAAAATTGTTCGTTACGTTAACTATTTAAATAGAAAGAAAACGCGAACAATTAGCATGACTTTAAGTCATGTATAAATAATAAAGAATTTATAAAATCTTATAG
>JABIQV010000129.1 GCA_018699495.1 bacterium
AAGACCGGGAGAATCAATTGATTCTGTCCTTAGGAAATTCAAGAGAAAATTAAAAACTGAAGGTACTCTTCAAGAAGTACGAAAGCGAGAATACTTCGAAAAACCTTCGGAAGCAAAAAAACGACGGGCGAAAGCTGCTGAAAGACGTACAAAAACTCAGCAAGATTCAGACGACATTTTCTAGATTTTTAAATAATGTGGTCGAGATTAAAATTTTTTTATTTCAATAAAACAAATATACTCGACCGGTATTTAATTCGCGAATTCACAGGTCCCTTTGTGCTAGCCACAGGGGGGTTTGCAATTATTGCTATCGTTGATATTTTAATGTATTTGGTTGAATTACTTGTCATTTCTGGAATTCCATTCCTTACAATGATTCGACTTCTCATCTATAAACTTCCTTCTTTAATGGTTTTGTTTTTTCCAATGGCTGTCCTTTTTGCAATCATGTTACTCCTTGTTCGTATGGCGAAAGACAACGAAATTACTGTTCTTCGGGTATCCGGCGTTCATGCGATACGTATTGTTATTCCTCTTATCGCAGTATGTTTTATGACAACAATTCTCTCCTATTACATCAATGAAAACCTTGTTCCATGGACAAATAGAACGTCTGATATGATTATCCAAAAAGAGATCAAGAAAAAACCTCCTCCGAATATATTAGAAAACGTTGTTTTTAAAGATTCTGGCAATCGTTTTTTCTACATCAACAAAATCGACAAAAAACAGTCTATCATTCGAAAACTTCTTATCTTCGAAGATTCACCTCAATACCCAAGAATAATCACCGCAAATGAAGCCGTTTGGAAAGACCATTCTTGGACCCTTTTGGATGGACGTATTATCGACCTTAATAAAGACGGGAATCTTGAATTCATGGACTCTTTTTATGAGATGAAAATACATGTTAATCAAAGTGTCGGATCTCTTTATACCCATCAAAAAAATGCTAGAGAAATGAATTCTGAAGAATTAAGGGATAAAATAAGAGTTAGGAATAAGGGAGGATTAAGTACGCGGTCGCTTAAAGTTGAGTATTACATGAAATTTAGCGTCCCCCTTGCTTGTTTTATTTTTGGACTTACAGGTATCGCATTTTGCCTCAATTTAGTGCAAACAGGAAAAGATTGGTGGGGAGTCATAATAGCAATTTGTGCGTCGGTCTTAACCGTAGGTTTATATTTTTTTCTAGTTGCTGTTTGTCGTGCATTTGGAAAAGAAGGAAGTCTCGATCCATTTACGGCAGCTTGGCTTCCTAATATTATATACGGTGGAATAGGAGGTCTATCCACTTACTACTATTGTTACTTTAAATAATTATGTCATATACACTCCACATTAAAAAAGATATTAAAGAATTTGAAATTGGCATCCAGTTAATGGGTGGTCAAAAATTCATGGAAGCTCTTGAACGATTTAAAACCTGTGTTGATCTTGCTCCCAATCAGTTAGCAAACATACAAATAGCCCTCTATAAAAAACTTCACGTTGATATTGAAAATCTTAAAATAAGAATTGTTATCTGTGAGCTTTATATTTTTAGCCAGCGATACCAAGACGCTATATTGGAAATAGAAGATATTATTCAAATCGATCCTGAATTTACACAAAGCTATTTTATGCTAAGCAAAATATATTCCAAGGTAAAAGAAAAGGAAAAACAGGGAATTAAATCGATATTTGAAACTGCCTTTTCATCTGGAATCACCGACTTTACTGTTTTGGATCTTTTAGCAAAAATATATTTTGAAGAACGAAATGATTCAAAAAGTATTCTTCTATATGAACGGTTATTAAAAAACAAACCTCAATCCCTTCATTATTTAAAAACATTATCCGACCTGTATTTTCGAATTAAAGACTTTGAAAAAGCTGCTCAATGTTACGAAAAACTCTGTTTATTCTCGCCCGATTACACTCAAGAAATTATCCCTAAATGTGAAGAATTAGTTCGATGTAGCGACTCTTATATCACCAGGTCTATCCTTATCAAGCTTTATTCAAAAAATTGTGATATCGATAAAATGATTTTTGAAATCAAGAAATTGATTAATATTCACGCTTCTGATTCAGAAAATATAGAAAAATTAATAAATGAAGTTTTAGTTATTTTTCCTGAACAAACAGAGCTTCTTCTGCTTAAAGCAAAGGTTTTCTTTTTATTAAAACGACATGTAGAAGGGCTCATGATATTAAAATCACATGCTAGTCAAAAAAAATTCACTCGAGAACTTATCCAGCTATTAGAATATCTCACCCTTCAAACGGTAGACGACGTAACCATTTATGGATTTGCTTACAGCCTACTCTTTGACTTGTACTTTCAAAAAAAGGTCTACAAAAAATGCATGCATTGTATCGATCAGGCGATACTTAACTCTATCAAACGTTTTGAAGATACATCTGTAGATATTTATATTATTAAACTTTTAGAGGTACTTCCTGAGTTCAAAAATCATTTGTCATTTCAACTTTTTCAATTTCATTTTAACAACAGCCACGATTCAAAACTGGCCCCATTGATTCCAGCTCTTTTGAAAACAGAGTTTGCTTATAAATCGCTTACCCTCATGTCCAAATCTCTTGTTCGTCAAAAAAAATATAAAAAAGCGCATTCTTTTCTTTTAAAGGAAATTCATAAATTCCCACACGATAAACACTTAAATAATGTTTTAAGGAGTGTCCACAACAAATGCCAGATAAAGACTACGAGTCCTTCTCAATCTGACTACGAAAAAGGACTTATTCATTTGAATAAACATAGCTTTTTACACGCTATCGATAACTTTCAAAATGTTAATCTCAATTGCCCTGATTATTATAAAAGTCAATATTCCATAAGTTATGCTCTATTTGAACTCGGTCGATTTGATTTAGCATTCGATCAATTAGAACGGATAATTTCTACCTATACAGACACCAATGAGGAGATGCTCTCTTCCCTCCTAATTTTACAAGCGATTGCAAAACTAAATATAGGCCAACCCGAGATGTCTCTTAGCCTCTTAAATAAAGCATTGGAAACGCATACAAATCCAAAATCTGTGTCTCCACTTATTTATTATGTTAAATCTGTCATTCAATGTAGTTCGCAGGCTAAAACAATATCAGGCTGCCTTGACCCTCAACCGGTAGGTGCTCAAACGTCATTTTATTTCGTCAATGTTCCTAATAATGGACCGACCGATACGTCACTTAGTTTTGCTCAGTCCCAAAATAATCAAGGCGTCGATTATTTCTTACAAAAAAATATCAAAGCTGCCGAACAATCATTTAACCTTGCTTACAAAATGGATCCGTCCTTAGTCTCCATCCCTTGTAATTTATCAATATGTTCACTCGCTCAAAAAAAATATGATGACTGTTTTGAATGGCTGACTAAAGCTGAAAAAATTCAATCTAATTTCGATATTGTGTATTTAAATAGAGGCCTTTGTCTTCTGGCTCAAAATGAGCTCACCGCAGCAAAAAACCATTTTAGACGCGCCATCGACGTTAACCCATTAAACCTAATGCCTCATATTAGTCTAGGCGACATTTATAGTCTTGAAACCAATTTAACCGATGCCTTTACGTCCTATGACCGTGCGTTTTCATCTCGCCACCTTTTTAATCAGCTTGCTCGACGCACCGATCATTTCACCCCAATATCCAATAAAACCAGCCTAAGAGATTCACTTTTTGATTTACCATTTTTTACTCAATTTATTCCAAAAATAAAAAATCCACCTGGCAATGTCTAAGTGCCAGTTTGCTCAGCAGACACAGGGCTTTCGTTCATTTGGATCTTTAGTTGTTATTTCGCTGATTTCCTTTACTTCACTTAATTATTCTCAAGCTCCCGAGGCCTCAAATTCAGAAACATATTCTTTACCGGCCAGACTCGTCGCTGATTCTATTCACTATGACTCTGTAAATGATCAATTAACCGCATCATCGAATGTAACGTTGAGTTTCTCTGGGGTGAAAATAAAAGCAGACCGATTAATGGTTACCAAAGATAAAACCGTCATAAGTACCAACAATGTTTCAATATCTCGGGGTGACACTATATTTAATCCAACCGCTCTTTCGTTTAATCTCAAAAAAAATGAAGTGACCATTACAGATATTGCTATAAAAATTGACCTTCCAGAAAGTGAGCATCCGCTATATGTGAAAATTAAAAATCTCACGGATCTACCTACCCTTAAAAAAGGAATAAATGGTCTCATCACGAGCTGTGAACTCGACCCGCCTCATTATTATGCAACGGCAAGCCATTTTGACTTTATCCCAAACGAACGCGTCTTTGCATTTAACGTCACTCACTATAATCCTATATTAGGATTCCCCTTGTTTTTATGGTCACCCATTTATTCCTATGATTTAGGTAAGCGAAAATTTATCTGGAATTTTCCAACAATAGGAAAAAAGGAAACAGATGATTGGGGATGGTTCATCCAAAATACAGTTGACTATGACCGGCTAGATGGGAAGGATTCCAGTCTTTATGTTGATTGGTTTAGTGCAAATGCGTTCGGAAAAACAAAGGGACTTGGGTTGGGCTTTAACCATCAATATAAAGTTAACGACCACCGAGGATCCATCTATTTTTATCAGCTCCTAGAACAGGACACGAGAGATATCAATCAAAAACAATCAATCGACTATGTCTACGAACCTTCCCCGTTTCTAACATTGAACACGTCGTATCAAAAAAAAGACGGAGTAAAAATTAATACTAGAGGGTATGAAGACACTGAAAACAAAAAATTTACCTACATCTACGACGAACTCGGAAATAAGTTTTCAGCAAAAATTGAAGAAACACAAAATTTTTTTTCTCCCCAATCTAACTTAACCGTCACTTTTTCTAGAGAACATAACAAACGTAAATATGTCGATTTCGAATGGAAAAATTTTAATAATTATATTGGAAATCAAAGCGTTCAGAATGGAAAACTATCGTTATTAACCCTTTTTCCCCAAGCCACACTAAAAAATGACATCTCCTATTATGGAAAAAAATCTTTCAATAATACATCTGATAACATCAAACGAATGAGATACACGTCAACATATACAAAACTATTTTCTTCCACGATTAATTTTAAAGCGATTATTCAATCGCAAAGTCAATGGGCCGAGTTATCCCCAACCTCTAATGCTACCGACTATGATATGTTTTATCGTCTTCCAGAATTTACCCTGACTATCAAAAACCTAAAATTAAACGGGTTTAATATAACTCAAACACTGACTGCCGCTAGATATCAAGAAACACGTCGAACCCTTGGAAAAATCAGAGAGTTTCCCGAAAATATTGATATGGGTATCGAACCAAATACCTACGCATATAAATCAAAAGTCAGCCAATCTTTTGCTAAATTACCTTTCTCATCAACCTTGTCATTTAATGCCGACTACTTACAATATATTTTCAAAACTCCCGGGAAAACGTTATTCGACGGTGATGCCTTTTACAAAGTATCGTTTACACCGTCACTTAAGTCTGAATTTTTTGGATTTCTAAAAACATCCACAAATTTTATATGGAATCATATCCCGGACGATGCGAACTCTCCCTTCAACAAATTCGATGCGTTAACAAGTAAAAGTACTATCTCCAATCGACTATCAGAAAGTATTACCTTTTTCATAATCAGTGAAAAAATAGCCGCTTGGACCCATTCTGCAGGCTATGACTGGATTCGCCAAAAACCAGATGGGTACACAACAAAATTAAAAATATCTCCAACAAAATCATCCAAAATCCATTTATCTACAGGACGAAACCTTGACCTTGGAACTTGGAATTCTCTAAATACAGACCTTTCCTATACACCGACAAAAAATCAATCCTATAGCTTTCATGTTACTCAAGACCTAAATAAAGGGTCTCTACAGACCTCTTATTTTACGCTCAAATTTCCATATGGCGATGACCCAGACTATCAATGGTTCATTAAAACACAATTTATTTATGTCCCTACACCCTCTTCAAAAACTTTCAATATGAATAAATATGAAATGCAAACCCTATCCATTGTAAAAAATGATCATTGCAGAACCTTCAATTTCTCCTATAATAAACCTCTGGAAGAATTCAAATTTTCGCTAACTATTAATGCATTTCCAAAGGACTCTATCGGAATAAAGAAAACACGAGACCTTTATAAATTGGAGGGAATACTAGATGAATCGTCTAAAGAACGTCTGTAATAAGTTTAATTTTGATGGATTAGAAAAAATTGCCATCACGTTAACAACCTCCCTTTTTATCAGTCTGATTTGCATCGGAACTGGATGTGCACGAACAGTAACAGAAAAAACACCGATAATATACGCATCTGTCACGATATCCTTTAGATCTCCTATTGATACACTAAAATATAATTACTATTTAATGTTGCGCCATACAACGGCCACTTCTGGCACAAATCCCATCCTACTAATCCCCCCAATTCCATCAGAATACTCACCTACCCCAGGATTTCCTTTTAACGACGATAATGAATTTATCAATTCCCACAAAACAGTAGACGACGAATTGGGCTTAAATTTTTATTACACGTCCTATTTCGATACATGGTCCGACTATTTTATCTACAACGACAATGGTCTAACCCTGTATAAATCCAATGCCTTAGTTTTTGATAGCACCACCACCCAAAATGCCATATATGATATTTCCTATGACAGTGGAGCCACGGCCGCCGTCAGCTCATTCGATCCTGAAAACGAATCGTATAATTTAACGATTACCTTTCCTACAGATCGACTCTCAAATGCTGCCTCACGACTATTTTTTGCCGCAGCGACATCTTTAAAGATTGAGACCGACACATCGGGAACGGGCTATTCTCAGGATATATTAAAAGATAATTCGGCAATTCTAGATATTTCATCCGCCTATAATGTTACCAATCAGATTATTGGTAACCCCTATGTTCAAATATCGGGTTCTGCGGATATTATCGGACTAGAGGCAAGCACATTTTAGTCATCATTTCTGCTTTTTTAAGCTATTTTTGTATCCATTTCTTTGACTATGGATGGCTCATGCCGATTGCTCTTTTACCGCTAATTTATGATTTGATGGTAAGTGTAGAGGCCGAGTCTCATGGATCGATGTTCAAAAAAGGAGTTATTTTTGGGTTCATTCTGTTGGGATTAAGCCACTTATGGTTATTTGAACTCACCCCTTGGGCACCGATTGCTGGTATTGCTCTATTATGGGGCTCCTATTCTATTTTTCTTAGCATCTTTTATGGAATTGGGTTTTATTTATTTAGCCTAATTTATACACGACACCTACGTTGGTTGATATTGCCGCTCGTTTGGGTTCTTATTGAATGGGCTCGGTCGTATGGCCCTCTTGCAAATACGGTTTCTAGCCTTGGATATTCGCAGGTTCTTAACCAAGGCCTTCTTCAATGGGCATCATTGATAGGTGTATTTGGACTATCTTTTTTTCTTGTGCTTTTTTCTTGTATCATCATCGAATGCCTAATCAGTAAACACCGAATTATATGGATACTTTTTCTCATAATTGTCACGGTTTCATGCACAAGTGTTAGCTACTATATGTTCTTTTTTAATCCTCCCACATCCGTGGGCTCAATTGAAATTCTATCCATTCAACCAAACTATTCCCAAAAATTTAAAATGGACCCCAAAAACTTCGACCAAATACAATTGGACCTCATCATGCAAACGCGAATTCATGAAACACGAAAAACGGAGCTCATTGTTTGGCCCGAAATTATCACAGCATCTTTAAATATGTCGAACAAAACGTTTCGAAAAAACCTCGACGTTCTGATTTTAAATAAGACCAGGCACCTTATTTTTGGTACACCATTCTACGAAAAAGGGGCCTACTATAATACAGCTGTTAAATTTCCTATCTCCTCGACGTCACAGTCTGTCTATAAAAAAACAAAGCTCATGCCTTTTGGGGAATATTGGCCGTTTCGTCAAATTTTTAGACTCCTCAATTTAAAAAACCTGGTACCTGGGGCTGACTATACCCCTGGTATTAAACGAACAATGTTAACGGCAAACGCTGCAAAAATTGGGATGGCAATTTGTCTCGAGTCTATTTACCCTCAACACTTTATTCAAGCTATTGAGAAAGGAGCAAATTTGTTAGTGACAATTGCAAACAATGCATGGTTTTACGATTCGTCCGCTTCAGCAAAACTACTTCAAATGACTACTTTACGAGCGGTAGAACAACGACGTACTGTAATTCAGTGTGCAAACACTGGTTATTCGGCCATAATATCTGCAAATGGTACGGTCTTAAAAAAAATTCCAGCTAATACAAAGGGATTTATTGAAAGCTCTGTGTCTCTATATTCTCAACGAACATTTTTTTCTAGATACTCTCTATTTTTACCACTTTTATCTATTGGTTTATTGAGTTTATTTTTTGTGTTAGGTTTGAATGTTAAATTCAAAAAATAGATCAATCACGTAGTGAACGTTTCTTTCCTTCAATCTATTTTGAAAAAATACTTGCTACTAATCTAATAATACTAGTCTAAATTTAATACGTCCCAAATTTGCATCGAATAGATACATCTTGTTACTATTTAAGATGTATCTAGTTTACTAGTCTCTTAGAAAAGATAGTTGCCGACTTAATCCCTTTTAGACGTCTAACTCATCATCGATTGACAAATCAGAGACTTCCTCAGGCATAAAAATATCATCATAAATAGCTGCAAACACCTTTTCGTCCATAGGTGTTTTTTCAACCTTTGTTAGTTCAAGTGTCATCTGTAAACTTTCGGATGAAAATTCAGAAACTTTTAGTTGCTGTTGTTTGCTTAATTTTGAAAAAATAAAAGCCGCTAGTTGAGCAGGTTGTTGCTCCAGAAGCGCCGTTATTTCAACCGGATTCCTCATCTTTGGTCCAGACTCAGATTCTTCAACAGAAACGTCTTCTGATTCAGAATTTTCAACTATGTTGGCGTCATGTCCATCTTCTAAATCCGAAATTTCGTCATCCTCGACTTCGTCTAATTCACCATCAGCTTCATCTAGTTCTGATACATCGTCAACAGAGGTGTCATCGTCATCCACATCTAATGAACTCAACCCACTAAACCTTGTGTCCTCACTTTTATCCATCACTCGTTCATTAATCTCGCTCAGAAGATCTTTATAATCAGAAATAGTTGCATCTGGTGCACCTTCTATCGACCCCGTTAACAATGTCACACTTTCTTCACTTAAACGACTCAAAATGACTTTGGATTCACTTCCTAGAGCCGCCAATAAAAGTTGAGCTTTTTCTTTACCTGATAACATTAAGACTCGCCTCCAACTTTCTCGTTTCCTAACCACTCTTCAATAAGTTCTGCAACAATATCAGGATTCTCATTTACAATATTTTTTGTTTCTATTACCGAGTCTTCTGTTGACGTAGTTTGAAACAAATCGTCTTCGTCTTCGTCAGCTGAATCATTCATAAATCCAGGAACTGTGGTAT
>JABIQV010000130.1 GCA_018699495.1 bacterium
AGCAGAATCCAAGTCATAAATATCTTCCTGACTTAAAATCCCAGCAACATTTAAAAACAAGTCTATTTTTTGGTCCCCAATGTCGCTCACCAACGATTTAATAGATGAATTACGTCTAATATCAATGTCACGATAAACAGAAACCGGTAAAGCATCTAATTCCGCGGAAGACGTACGACAAACAGCTAACACGTTTTCTGTTTGAGCATATCGTTTAACGAGTTCAAGCCCAATTCCTTTATTTGCCCCGGTAATTAAGATAGTTTTTTTCATAAAAAAAGTTTACCACAAATTTTATTCAAAACAAAAAGTAATCTTATATATCCGAAAAACGATAAAAAATAATAAAACGATATAGGTTTCATTTGATAGTTAATTTGATTGTTATATTTTAATAGACAAACGATACATTAATTTAATATAAATTAGAGACTATCCATAATATTTGTTAAAACAATTGTGTAAAAACAAGGAATTAAGCAAATTAAAAAATATAAATTTAATAAAAGCAGGAAACAACAATGATAAGAACAATACCAACATTTAGACAATTATTAGTTCAACAACCAGTATTTAATGCAGCTAGACGATTCAGTACAGCATCACACTCTACCAGTCATGACTTAGACACAATAAAATATGCAAAAGTTGATTTTAAAGAAGCTAAACGTCACCTAACCCATCTAAACACATTATCTGCTGCCGTTTGGTCTTTAGCAAAGCCAAAAGGAGTATCTGAAAAAAATTCATACCCAGTATATGCATGTTCATTAGAATTCAATTCAAGCGTAGCAATGCATACTGCATTACGACAAACGTGGAATGCAACTTATAAAAAATTGGCTCTTCCAAATTTTAAAGAAACACCTTTAGCACATCACCCAGATATCTATTGTTTTCAAAATAGAGACCACAACATAATGTACATTGAAATTAAAACACATTGGTTAAAAAGTAGCACTCAAGCAGACAAACGACTGTCAGAAGAAACTGCAATTTTAATTCGAAGTCTATATGGCTTTAAAAACAGTGAAAATGGATCTCAACTAAGAACATGGAACCCAACAAATTCAAAACAAATCATAATGACCGATGATGAGTCTACAAAAACAGAAAGAGGAAATAAGGTTGAGGATAAAGATGTCGTAAATACAGCTATTTCTTATTTAAATAAGAAATACGCAGTTCATGTTACGTTTGAAACTGTTTCAAAACTATTTCCTCGATAGAATAATTAGATAGAAAACAAAATAAATATATTAAATTATAAGTAGCTATTATTAATTTGGATATCTAGTTTTAAAAGGTTTAGAAAGAGCGTCTTCCTGAGTATTTTCCCATAACTTTTTAGGAATCATTGGCCAAATTTCAGAAAGGAACCCTCTATATGCGGAAAAATTGAAAACCATACGTACAATTAGCACAACCAAACGTTATATCGTACAGTTTGGTCTTTACCAAAGCAAAAAAAAAGCGCATCGAATAATATGCATACGCCATTACCACAAACTCGGAATCATAGATTTTGTTAACCTTATTAAAATGGCTATTGAGTTGTTTGAAGGGCTAAGCGCCAGTGCCCAATACCTGGATATCCTCACCCGGACCGGTACCGACTAGTGGAATACTCATTCCCAAAGCGGCCTTAATACCGTTACGCATTGTATCAGATGAACTTCCAAGAGCATCCCCTTCAAATTGAAACAATAAAAACTCTGTTACCTGATCGCCTAACAATGCCATAGAACTATCTAACTGGAATACAGACCCATCTGAAATACCAGAAATAGCATTTTGACCGATAGTATTAACGTCAATCTGAGATCCCAAATTACTACCAGCATTTGAAAATTGGTCTGTAAATACCTGCCCTGAATCAGACATTGAACCACCCTCAAACATTGCCCCACCCATTCCACCTGCACCATAAATAGTTAGGCCCCAATTGACAACATTAATCGTGTCGGTAATACCACTTTTTATATTATCTACCAACATTTCAGATGCACAATCTTCTTTAATAAGCAGATCTAAAATTTCATCTACTTTTAATTCGCAACCTTCGATATCTTCAAGCAGCGCCTTCGCACTATCCCTAATCTCCGGAGTAATTTCTCCCCCCGCTTTTGATAAACTCGTTTTCATTTGTTCTGAAATATTTTTACCTCCCTCTATATCTTTCAAAATATCATCAATTTTTCCATGAGCTTCTTTTCGTATTGAATTGTTATTAATTCCTGCAGCTACAGCCACACAAATTTTAACCGTCTTTGACAAAAGAAATAGTGCCCCACCAGCTGCCGCTAGGGGAGCGGCCAAAGGTCCAGCAACCGTACACGCAACAAATCCATACATCCACATACTATTTCCAATTTTTGCATTTCTATCTAATTTCTTATCAGCCCTTAAAGAAATTTTCTGGCCTGGTGTCATTTTTTTAATATCTTTTAATTCTTTAATATTGCTTTTCAACGTATTTCTTTTGGTCCTTTTGGCTTTGAATTCTTTAAGCGTATCACTTGCAACTTTTCTATCTTGAGGGGTCAGGGTTGGATCCTCAGAGACTATTTTAAGATTTTTTTCAACATTATCCAAAGCAACTCGCTCACCCGGCGCGCCCTTACTAATATCCAAGTTCATTATCGTACGCATATCGTTCTGTAGTTCTTCCATAACATCCATTTTTAACCCAATTTTTTCATCTATAGCTCCACCATTTTCACTTAACTTACAATATTTCTCAGTTCGATAGTCTGCCTTTGTTGCGTCAATTGTATCCTCCATATGACCGATAAGAAGATTCCTAGGAGCAGCAGCAACAGACTTCATAATCCCAGCTCCAAGTTTAACTGCAGCGGTAAGAACAACACTTTCATCCTTCCCTAAATTCATAAGGTCTCGTGATCTAATTTCAGTAACTTTTCTTGAGGCACTCCCTATACTACTCTCACTTACATTCTTGGAAACTTTATTAGAAAAGGATGCTACTCGCTTGGCTGCTTTAGTATCCTTAAGATATACCTTAGCCTCCCTTTTGACGTCAGATAAACTCGTCATTACAGATTTAAAAAAACTGGTAGTTTTGGTTTTAATTACAGGAGAAGCAGACTGGAAGGTTGCCTCCGTCTTCTTTTTAACCTTGCTCGGTGGTGCAAAAGTAGCACTATTGCGTCTTAAACTAGGTCGTGGTGTATTGATAGTAATCCCCCCCAGGATTTATAAATTATTTTATGTTATCGCTGCCTTATCTGCCTCAATATCCAGAACCATTTGCCTAAAATATGAAATAAACAACTTATTTGATTTATTATTTTCAACCCCATTTATAGATAATGAATTTTTATCAAAATTCAAAACCAAGGTTTGCTTCGTAAAATTTGATAATTTCACAAAAACAACCTCTTCTTTACTCAAAGTAGCCAGGTAGGAGTACTCTAAATCACTATTTTCGGACTTAATATATGCAGTATCTGTACCATTCCCTATATCTGAAATTAACTCGACACAAGCCAATTTCAATTGGCTAAAGTCAAATGTATATTTTATATTTTCATCGGATTCAATACCAGAAATAGCAGAACCCATATGGGAGATCGTGCTATTTTTAAGCCTATGGTCCGCCATCGAAAACGTTTTAATTTCTACATTCGGAACAGCCTTAGATAACGATTGGAGTCTCCATAACAATTGGTCTTTTATAGCCAAACTTACAGTTTTATCTTTATATAACGTATTTTCTAGAAATTTGTCTTTAGGATCCACTAAATGAAAGTATTTGTTTAAAATTTTTTTCTTGGATTCCGGAATTGCATTTTTTTCGCGAGATTTCGTGAATGAATCAAAATCAAATTCTGGCTTTGGGATTACAGCCCAAAAAGGATTTGAGTTAAAAATCTCATCCACTCTATCAACAAAACTATCCCGTACACCGGAGTCTTTGCACGGTTCTTTCGAACCATTTACATACACGTTAGAATCTTTGAAAATAAATGTTTCTTTGCTCTTATTTTTTAGATTGAAGAGAACGTGTTTAAAGACTAAATTATTGGTTTCAAATCCTAAAATATGGGTTTCTGTTTTAGTTACCCATAAGCTTCTCGAGATATCATTAATGGTTAGCATACATTTATATATACCCAAACCCCGATAAATTATAACGTATTATCCCTAACGACTATACAACGCGATATATTTTAAATACACCGTATATATAGTTAAAAAAAATGAATTTCTAATAAAACTGATAAAAATGGCACTCTGTAGGACCATTAAACAATTTCCGTTTTTTAGTCGCCTTTTTACCGTATAACATTTCAAATGATTTATCTGGGGTAATAATATAAGAACTCCATTCAGGAAAATGTTCCTGACATGCATTCCCAAAGTCCTTGTAAAGTTGCTGACTATCTTCTTGTTCCCCTAATCGTAATCCATAGGGGGGATTAGTAATAATTTTGCCTCGTCGTCGCTTTGATTGAACGTCTTTAAAATCACGGTTTTGAAAAAAGATGTTATCCAACCCAGCCAATTCGGCATTTTTTCTGGCCACACTTAAGGCGGTGTGATTTGTATCGGATCCATACACCTTAAAATCAGCATCCGTCTTAATTTTAGAAAGAGCGTCTTCTTGAGTATTTTCCCATAACTTTTTAGGAATCATTGGCCAATTTTCAGAAAGAAACCCTCTATTTAAACCCGGTGCAATATTTTTTCCAATCATAGCGGCTTCAATCAATATCGTTCCGCTACCACACATAGGATCAATTAATTCATCTTCTTCTGCACGCCAACGGCTCAAATAAACCAAACCAGCAGCTAATGTTTCACGAATGGGTGCTATGTCCATATGAGCACGATAGCCGCGTTTACTTAAACTTTGACCCGTTGTATCAATACTTAATGTCACTTGGTTTTTATTTATCTGAAGACGAATAGGGAATTCATTACCATATTCGGGTAAAGAAACGACATTATGTTTTTTTTGAAGTCGGGTAACAATCGCTTTTTTAACAATCGCTTGGCACTGAGATTTACTATGTAAAACAGAATTTTTAGAACTCACCTTGTAAATAGGAAATATGTCATTTTTACCTATCCATTTTTCCCATTCCAATTCAGCCGTATTATCAAATAATGCATCAAAGTCATCGGCAAAAAAGGTACCCATTTTTAAATAGATTCGACCGGCCGTCCGCAACCAAATATTAAGGTGACAAATAGTGGTTAAATCGCCCTCTAACTCTATCTTACCGTCTTCGACAATTAAGTCCCTGTATCCAAGATCTAGAAGCTCACGTTTTAGAACAGCTTCGAGCCCCATAGCTGTAGTCACAATTATTGATGTTTTCATGCAAGGTATTATGTCATAATACCCACCGAGATACGACTATAAGTCTAGATGAAAAAAGTCACCATTGATAAAACTAGAAAATTCAATTCTTAACAAGGACATTTATGAGCTACGAAATATTAAGTAATCGACTCAAAAAGAGAAAAAAACACCTCTCAAAATGGGCGAAACGAAAAAATATCACTTCCTTTCGAGTTTATAATAAAGATCTAACCGAATATCCTTGTATTATTGATACCATAGACGATTGCGTCATCGTTTGGATCTATAATCCAGAGCAAGAAAAAGAAATAGTTGCAGCAATTAAGATAGCCTTTGAAGTAAATGACTATTCAATTTTCGTAAAATATAGGGGTAAACAAAAAGGCTTACAAACTCAATACGAAAAAGAGAAATACAGTAAATCAAGAGAGCCATCCACACTAAAAACTATCGAAGAAAATGGTCTTAAATTTGAATTAAACTTAAGTGACTATGTCGATACCGGTCTATTTTTGGATCATCGAAATGCACGATTACTTATCCAATCAATGTCAGAAAATAAAAATGTGTTAAATCTATTCGCTTATACCGGTTCATTTACATGTTATGCAATTAAAGGCGGGGCGAAGAAAACGACGACTGTCGAACTAAACCCTAAATATTGTGAATGGGTCGAAAGAAACCTAGCACTTAATGGTAATAAAGTAGGGCCCCAAACAAAGGTTATTCAAGACGACTGTCTTCATTTTTTAGAAAACACCGGCAGCAAATTTGACCTTATTATTTGTGATCCTCCAACGTTTAGTAATTCAAAACGAAAACATGTAAAAACATTTTCGATAAAAGACGACTACCCTGAACTATTAAATGCATGCATTTCCGCACTTACTCTAGGCGGTAAGTTGTTTTTTAGTACAAATGCAACCTCGTTCAATCTTGATCCTAAAAAATTACCAAAAAATTTAATGGTAGAATCAATTACAAATAAAACGATTCCTGAAGACTTTAAAAATACAAGTATCCATAAAGCGTGGATACTCACAAAATTATAAACGTGATACTTGAGTAGTTAAATCTTAAATTAAAAAGACCCTATACGTAATCCGATATAATAAAAATTGGCTAAAACCCCTTATTAATGTACCATCTAACATATAGAAATTACTCGATTATGACATTACAAAATCAATACCATATAGCTCTTAAAAAACACTTTGGATTTAACTCATTTAAAGCAGATCAAGAAACCATCATTTATTCAATAATGAATAACGAGGACGTGGTATCTGTTTTGCCTACAGGGTCCGGAAAATCACTCTGTTATCAATTACCCGCCGTCTTAAAAAAGGGAACCACTATCGTGTTATCTCCTTTAATATCATTAATGCAAGATCAGGTCATGCAATTATCAAAACAAGGCATATCTGCAGCATTTATAAATAGCTCTAACGACATGATGGACAACGAATATATCATGCAACATATGCACGAATACAAACTCATATATATTTCTCCAGAACGACTAACCACACC
>JABIQV010000131.1 GCA_018699495.1 bacterium
ATATTTCCTAAATAATGTTTTACGTTTTCGGACACAAATATAGAAGGCCCATTTTCAACCACTCCTTTTGTAAGAATAAGTATAGGCTGATTCGAATATTTTTCTTTTATTTGTTCAAGGATAGAGAGAAAAGGAGATGCAACTCCCAATATTATATGACTTGATTCTGCGATCAATCCGTCGAGATCATGAGTCGCTTCAATAGCATGGTCAAACTTAATCTGGTCAAATTGGGGATGCGTATGAAATTGAGTTATGTGTTCAGAAAGTTGTTTGTCATGGCACCATATTTTAATTTTTGTATTATTTAATAAAGGACTGTTTTTTTCGGCAAGCAGACAAGTAACTGTTGACGCCCAAGCGCCACATCCAATAACGGCTACTGTTTTCATCTTATTTTATTTTCCTGTCCTTTTAGTAACCGTTCAATATTTGCTTTATGTCTCCAAAGAATAAACAAACAAATAATACCTATAAAAAATACGTACACTTCGGGGTAATCTAATATAAGCAACAATATGGGCGCCAATATACTACAAGAAATTGTTGCCACAGATACATATTTTGTACCAAACATAAGAAGAATTGCAATAACAAAAAGAATAACAAATACGTCCGGAGCAAGAGCAAGTAAAACCCCTAATCCTGTTGCAGCTCCTTTTCCACCTTTAAATCCTGAAAAGATAGTTAAGCTATGGCCAATGATAGCGATAAAACCAATAGATATATGTACATAGGGATGGTCGGAAAGGAAAAACGATAAATAAACGGGTAAATAACCTTTAGCGGCATCCAAACAAAAAACGAGGAATGCATATTTAAAGCCTAGTCCTCTATAGACGTTTGTAGCGCCTATATTCCCAGATCCCGTTTTCCTAAGGTCGTGTCCTTTTAGCTTGCAAATGAGGAGCCCAAAAGGAATAGCGCCTAATAGGTAGGCGATTAAGCTTAACCCAATGATTTCTTTAAGCAAGATTTCAAGTCTTTCGATTCTATGTCTTCAAAAACACTGTCTGCTAGGTAAGAACTTCTAACTAAAGGACCAGAAAAAACATATCGTATATTTTCAGATTCGGCGAGAGATTTAAGCGTGTCGAATTCTTCAGGAGAGTAGTAACGAACGACTTCTAAACTTTCTTTATCAGGTTTTAAATATTGACCCATGGTAAGAATATCTACATCTAATTTATTTATATCTTTAAATATCTCAATCAGTTCTTCTCGTTCTTCACCTAATCCCATCATTATTCCAGTCTTAGTAAGGATATCAGGCGCGATTATTTTTGAGTTACGAAGGACGTCTAACGACCGTTGATATAATGACCCTCTACGCACCGTAGTATATAAAGAAGGCACCGTTTCCAAATTATGATTCAGAACATCTGGCTTTGCATCTAAAACCGTTTTTAGATCATTTATTCTACCTTGAAAGTCTGGAATTAATACTTCAACTTTTACTTTAGGGAACTTGTGATGAATAGCTTGAATAATATAAGCATAATGAGCGGCCCCTCCATCTGGTAAGTCATCTCTATTAGGGGATGTGAGAACAACAAATTTTAAATTAAGAGCTTCAATTGATGCCACTATTTTGGAGGCTTCGTTTTTATCTGGGGGAAGTGGTGTTCCGTGAGCGACACTACAAAACCCGCAATTTCTAGTACAGGTTGTGCCTAAAATCATAAAGGTTAATACCCCTTTAGCAAAGCATTCCGAACGATTCGGACATTTAGCTTCTTCACAAATACTTGCAGGAATATCTTGTAGTTTTCGAGTTTCCTTTAGCTGATTGTTTAGAGATGATGTTGCTTTTCGTTTACTACCTAAGTCTCTAAACCAAGAGGGAAGTCGTTTTGATCGTTTTGTTTCAATTTTAGTTTTTTCCATATTTAATACCTACTTATTTTATTATTGTATGTGGAAGTGGAAATATCTTCAATATGGGTAGTAGCTAATGCTTGGGGTATTTATCGTAGAATTCGATAGAAAAGACCTGTTTTTATAATATTTTCTTGGATAATATGGCTCGAAGATCGAATTTTACTTTTATAAAACTAAAAATAGTTTTTCAATTTATTGTTTTTTAGTGACATTAGGTAGTATCTATCTAGGCTATTTATTGTATAATAGCGTCATGTTTCAAGCTAATACGACTGTCAAAATGTATGATACCGACGCTGCGGGAATTTTGTATTTTGCAAGTCAATTTCGTTTTGCTCATGAGGCGTTTGAAGAACTTCTTCAAAAAGAAGGGTATACGTTTGCAGACTTTATTGAAAGAGAACCCTTTTTATTTGTGATTGTCCATGCCGAGTGTGATTATGTAGCTTCTCTTAAAGTTGGCGACAAAATAGACGTAAACGCATGGATTTCTAAAATTGGGAATACGTCGTTCGAATTTTCGTATCATTTTTTTCGAAATATGGAGCTCGTAGGAAAAGCTAAAACAAATCATGTCACTCTAGACCGAGTTGGTAGAAAAAAAATGGAAATTCCAGATAAAATAAACGTACTATTAAATAAATATGCAGATTTTAGTATTGAATATTAAATACTGACTTATAAGCTGATTTTATCAGCATACTTTACCTGAAACACATGTGCCTAAAATAAAACGATAAAATTCCAATAAAAATATATCAGATTTTAAAAATCCAGAATTTGTATTTCTTTTCCTTTAATATCTTCAAAAAAATCACCTTCTCTAAAAACGACTTGTCCATTAACAAGAGTAGCTACTGGCCATCCGGTACATTCTGTTCCATCAAAAGCAGTCCATCCGCATTTAGAAATCACTTTTTCATTTGAAATTATTTTTTTAGTTTTTGTATCGACTAAAACGATATCCGCATCATAGCCTACTTTAAGAAACCCTTTACTTTGAATATTGTATAATCGAGCCTGATTCCCACTCATCCAATTGGAAATATCGTGTAACGAACAATTCCCTTTAGCTACCTGGTTTAAAAGTAAAGGAAGAGATGTCTCAACCCCAGGCATTCCAGAAGGCGCTTCACCATAAGGCTTTCTTTTTTCATCCACAGTGTGAGGGGCATGGTCTGTTCCAATAAAAGAAAGTGTTGAGTCTTTAAGTCCTTCCCATAAACCAAGACAATGGTCAACGTGTCGAAGGGGAGGGTTAATTTGACCAAAAGTACCCAAATTATCGTAAATATCAGGTAGGTGTAAAAATATATGCTGAGGAGAAACTTCTCCAGTTATTAAATATTTTTTTTCGTCAGGAAGACCGGTTCTTAGATTTCTAAGAATATCTACTTCGTCCTTCGTTGTGACATGACAAATGTGAAGACGACGATTATGTTTTAAAGCCAATTGAGTGGCCTTATTCGTACATTTAACAGCCGCTTCAGGAGTTCTTATCATATTATGAGCAAATACATTGTCAGGTAAGTCGGTTCGTTCTTCATTCTTTTTAATAGTAGGTTCGTCTTCAGAGTGGATAGCAATTAATCGGCTACCTGTAGAAAATATTGAGGTAAGTGATTCCATATCATCAACAAGTAAATTTCCGGTAGAAGATCCCATGAATATTTTTATGCCAGGAATATTTTCAGTTTTATTTAATTCTTCAAGATTTGTGTGAGTCGCACCAATAAAGAAATTATAATTAATTAGAGAAGATGCACTAGCTATCTCTTTTTTTTGTTGGATAGTTTTTTCTGTAATGCAACTTGGCTTGGTGTTTGGCATATCAAAAAAGCTTGTTACACCTCCAGATACTGCTGCTTTACTTCCAGAGTAAATTGTTTCTTTCCATTCGGCTCCTGGTTCGCGAAAATGAACGTGAGGGTCGATAACTCCGGGGAGGGCGGTTAATCCTTTTCCATTTATTTCCTTTTCCGCAGAATAATTTAGAGATGGTCCAATATCTATAATTTTCCCATTTTCAATATAAATATCTCCATTTTTCACAGCGTCTTCAAAAACAATATCAATTGCTTTAATTAAAATACTTTCTATCATGTCGTCTTAATTCCTTAATTTAATGGGATTTTTTTCTTCTTCTGGGAAGGATTTCGAATCATTATTGAATGTCGATTCGTCGTCATTTTCTTTAAGTCCTTCGATAGCTTGATTTGCCATTCCGGATAGAACGTCTTTCATTTCTGCTAATGTGTCGACGGTTTCTTTAAATGTAAATCTGATTTTAGTTTCACCTAGTATAAGATCAAAACCCTCGATATCAACGCCTGCCAAAGAAACGAGATCTTTATTTTTTATAATCATTTTTTTGTAATAATTACAAAAATTCAATAAGTCTTGTTTTGAGCCAGAGTTCATTGTTTTTAATAAAATAGTTTCGGCTTCTCCCCAATAAGGATTTTTAACTAAAAAATCTTCTGGTTCAATCCATGCAACTTGATTCGAACCGCCTATAAATCGAACAACAGTTAAGTCTATTGAATAAAATGAAAACCCTTTTGCTAATTTATAAGGAATTAATGAAGGAAAGTATCTAAAGTATCTATCAATAAGATCTGTAGATGGATAATTGACGCGTTTAACAATTCCAGTGTAGGTAAGACGTCCGTAATTTTGGATATTTCCTGAGTAGCCCTCAACAATGGTAAGAGATACTTTTGGATTGAGTTTAAAATTAATGGAATGTTGAGCGGCTTCGCTAACAAAGAGAATCACTTCACCGTTGTCATTAGGCATATAAGGAACAATACTCCCAAAGGGAAATCCTTTTAATTGAGAAGAATGGGTAGATAAGACACCATTTGTATGGGTCAAAAAAAGTCGACGAGCGAGTTTGTAATTGGGTTTAAATGGATTCATAATAATTTATATTAAAAACTATAACGAATTGGCCGGTGACACGTCAAATTCACCTCTTTATTTTTGATAAAAATTATTGAGGCTTAGAAAGTAGAAACTGTGATGTTTAATAATCTTTTGGGCTGGGTATGTTCAATACATATGATTGCTTTTAAGATTTATTCTCATCATCAGAAAGATTTTGTTCAAGCAACCCCAAAAGACATCCTCAGATATTTAAGATTAAAAATTTCACAAGCAAAACTTCATCGGCTAGAGCCTGGTCAATTATTTATCGATAATCTACAGAATTGCTTTAAGCGCTTGTTTACCCCGCAGCAAAAGCAGTTATTTATACAGTATTTAATGGAGATGGCAAAACAATTGGGGTCAAAACCATTTACGGAAGCTGTAGTTGATGAGCTAACAAAATGTCGATGTTCGTTTCAAAATAAAATTTTAATAAATAGATGTAAAGATCTTGCTGTTTCACAAAAAGAAACGATGTTTTCAAATTCAATAGAACTAAAAAAAGATGTTTCAACATGGTCAAATATTGACACGATGATTAAATTTGATAGAGAAACGCTTAAGGCAACTAAAAAGGTACCATGTGTTGATTCAATAAATAGAAGTCTGAAGACTAAACGTAGCGAAAAGTCTCTATCAATTAAAGATGAATCAAAATTGGAATGCGCTAAAATTGAAGCCAGATTAAAACAAAAAGTGGACACAAGCTATGTGAAATCCAAGCATGAGACAAGAAATATCTCGATTTCTGAGCACGTTTTTTCAAAAATTGAGACGAAGGTGAAAAGTAAAAAAACTGCTAAAGTGAATAAAACGTCAAGTTCATCTTTAAATCAAATCTCGTTACCTTTCTGATAATTTGTAATACGTAGTTTTTATCGAATGTCTTCATAAACCTCTGATTTTTGTTCTAAAAACCAGCTCTTTTTTTATTCTTGACTAATTCAATCAACATAGATAACATTTTACGTATGTTTAACCTATCAGTAAAAGGAAAATACGGGCTTTTAGCAGTAATAGAATTGGAACGGTATCAACAAGAAGGCCCTATTCAAATAAAATCTATTGCAGAAGCTAAAAAAATTCCGCAACATTATTTAGAGCAAATTTTACTCAGTTTGAAGCGAGCAGGTTTAGTAAATAGTTTTCGAGGAAGCCAGGGCGGATACGTTTTGGCTAAAAGTGCGGAAGCGATAACTGTTATGGATGTTTTGAAAATATTGGAAGGTCCTATACAATTGTGTCAGGGAATGGATTGTAATTCGGGCGTTGGTGTTTTTTGGAAATCTATAGAAAACACATTGACTGATAAATTATCTATTACGATAGGCGATGTTATTAGGCAAAAAATTGCAGTAGAAAATATTGCTACGTATAGTATATAAAAATATAAACTGAAACTTATAGATACACGTGAAAGGATAAATAATGAAAATTGCAAATTCAGTACTAGATTTAATCGGAAATACCCCTTTAGTTAAACTTAATAAGGTAACTAGCGAGTCAGTCGCTACAATTGTTGGAAAATTGGAGTATTTTAATCCATGTGGGTCTGTAAAAGATAGAGCCGGTAAAGCGATGCTAGAAGAAGCTGAAAAAAGCGGAAAAATAGATAAAGATACCGTAATTATAGAACCAACAAGTGGAAATACAGGAATAGCTTTAGCATTTGTAGGCGCTGTAAAAGGGTATAAAGTTGTTTTAACAATGCCAGATTCCATGACGTTAGAGCGACGAAGTTTATTAAAAGCGTTGGGTGCTGAAATTATTTTAACACCAGGTCATTTAGGAATGATTGGAGCAATAAAAAAAGCCGAGGAACTTTTAAAAGATTATCCAAAAGCTTATATTCCTCAGCAATTTGAGAATTCGGCGAATCCTGAGATTCATAAAAAAACAACGGCTAATGAAATTTGGAACGACACTGATGGAACCGTTGATATTTTTGTATCTGGAGTAGGTACAGGAGGAACAATTTCTGGAGTGGGTGCTGTTTTAAAAGAAAAGAATCCAGCCATAAAAATTGTAGCGGTTGAGCCTAAAGATTCAGCTGTTTTGTCAGGAGGTTCAAGTGGACCTCATATGATTCAAGGAATTGGTGCAGGGTTTGTACCTAAAAATTTAAATAGAGAGGTTGTTGACGAAGTGATTTCTGTGTCAAATGAAGACGCGGTATCGATGACACGTCGCCTTGCAAAAGAAGAAGGTTTATTTGCAGGAATATCGTCTGGGGCAGCGGCTCATGTTGCAATTGAACTAGGTAAAAAGGCAGAAAACAAAGGCAAGACCATTGTGTTTATCCTGTGTGATTTTGGTGAGAGATATTTAAGTACTACATTATTTAGGTAGTAAAGGAGAAATAATATGACTGTAAAAATTAATGGAACAGAAGAAACGATAGATGATGGACTGTCTATTTCGGGATTATTGAAGAAGAAAGATGTAGATATGCCGGATATGGTATCTGTGGAATTAAATGGGGAAATTTTAGATAGAGAATTATTTGATTCAACGGTAGTTAAACAAGGTGATGATATTGAATTTTTATATTTTATGGGTGGCGGACAAAGATAATAAACAAAATTTAAAAAGAGGAACCCTTAAGTGTTCCGGTCGTGTGTGAATGACTAAGTCACATTGATTAGGTAGGTGAATATAATATGAAAAATTTAAAAAATTTAAAATTTGAGTCGAAAGCGATTCATGCAGGTCTTGATGACGAGAAACATGGAGCAACGAATGTTCCAATATATTTGTCGTCTGCTTTCGCATATGAAACTCCAGAAGAATTATCTGAAGTGTTTCAAGGTAAACGGTATGGACATATTTATTCTCGAATTTCTAATCCAACGGTCTCCGCATTGGAGAAACGAATTAATAGTTTAGAAAATGGTGTTGCAAGTATAGCTGTTGGCAGTGGGATGGCTGCAATAAATACGGCTATTCAAGCCATCGTAGGATCTGGCGACCATATTGTTGCGTCCAAAAGTATTTTTGGAGGAACCACTCATCTTTTTGAAGATGTACTCTCAAGAATAAATATAGAGGTTTCCTTTATTGATCCTTTAAATGAGGAAGAAATTAAAGCGGCGATTAAAGAAAATACTCAATTAATTTTTGTGGAAACAATAGGGAATCCTAAATTAGATATATGTAATATTGACTCTGTTTCTAAACTTGCAGAAGAAGCCGGGATTCCTTTAATAGTTGATGCAACCTTAACTCCACCAAGTATTTTTAATGGAAAAGAGCAAGGTGCATCAGTAGTTATTCATAGTAGTACGAAATATATGAGCGGTAGCGGAAATGTAGTAGGCGGAGTTTTGACGGATACCGGAAATTTTAAATGGAAAACATGTAAATCCAAGCACATCCAAAAAATAGCAAAACGTTTTGGAAATTTGGCTTTTATTGGAGCCGTTAGGTCTGACGTGACAAACGTTGGAAATATAGCGTCTCCATTTCATGCATCCTTATTACTTTCTGGGTTAGAAACGTTAAGTCTTAGAGTAGAAAGACATTGTCAAAATGCGATGAACTTGGCTAGTTTTTTGGAAGTCATGGGATTAACGGTTAGTTATCCAGGGTTATCAAATCATCCTGAAAGAGAATTAGTAGAATCACAATTTAATGGAATGGGTGGAGGTATGCTTACTCTTCGATTAGGAAGCAAAGCGGCGTGTTTTAAGTTCATTTCAAAATTAAATATCGCAAAAAATTTGGCCAATTTAGGTGATATGAAAACGTTAGTTATTCATCCTGCATCAACCATTTATCTGGGTTTTGATGAAAAACTAAAGGAAGAAGCAGGCGTATATGACGATCTCATTCGAGTGTCGGTAGGATGCGAACATATTGACGATATTATTGCAGATTTTAAACAAGCCTTATACGAGGTTTAGGGTAGTTCAGGATAGGAGATTAACATGTTAAACGACGAACAAATAGAACGATATAGCCGACATATTATTTTAAAAGATATTGGTGGAACAGGCCAAGAAAAGATTTTGAATGGAAAAGTATTAATTATTGGAATGGGTGGATTGGGTGCCCCTGCAGCTCTTTATTTAGCCGCAGCTGGAGTTGGAACCCTGGGTTTGGTAGATGGAGATGTTGTTGATTTATCTAATCTACAACGTCAGGTTATTCATTTTACCCCTGATGTTGGTCGACCAAAGGTTGAATCAGCAAAGGAGAAAATTGCGCAAATTAATCCCGATGTGAAAGTTAACACACATCATACGTTGGCAACTGCCGATACAATCATCGATTTAATGAAAGATTATGATTTTATCATAGATGGAACAGACAATTTTCCAGCTAAATTTTTAATTAATGATGCGTGTGTTATTGCTAAAAAACCCTATTCTCATGGTGGGATTTTAAGGTTTGATGGACAGACGTTAACACATACTCCTGGAGAAATGTGCTACAGATGTGTATTTCATAGCCCTCCTCCTCCAAATGCTGTGCCTACATGTAGTCAAGCGGGTGTATTGGGAGCTATTGCAGGAATGTTAGGAACAATGCAAGCAGCCGAGGCTTTAAAATATTTGACAGGTGTTGGTGATTTATTAACAAATAAACTACTTATTTTTAACGCAAAAAATATGGCTTTTAGAACGGTTAAAATGAAACGGAACCCTAAATGCCCAGTGTGTGGAGATAATCCAACGATTACTCAACTTGAGGATTATGAACAAGCAATTTGCGCGTTAAAAAAATAGATTAAGATATACCGGATAACGAGGCTTTGAGTTCGTTAGGGAATTATAGTTAAGGAAATGATATGAAAATTAAAAGAGAACTTGTTAAGGCAATGATTGTACATTCAGAGGAATTAAACCCTGTAGAATCTTGTGGGTATTTGGCTGGTAAAGACAATGAATTATTGAAATTCTATCCGATGACTAATATCGATAATAGTCCAGAGCATTTTTCCTTTGATCCTAAAGAACAATTTAAGGTGATGAAAGAAGCTAGAAATGACGGTCTTCGATTAATGTCTGTTTATCATTCGCATCCAGAATCTCCAGCGAGATTATCGGAAGAGGATTTGAGATTACTTAATGACCCATCGATGGTTTATATCATTGTTTCACTATTAGAAAAAAAGCCAGATGTGAAGGGCTATAAAGTCTCCAAACAAGGTGAAGATATTACAGTTGAACGAGTTAATTTAGAAACGGTATGAGCCAATGGCCACAGAAAAAAGATATAGAAGTATAGTTAAGGCATTTTCCTGGAGAGTGACCGGTACGTTGGATACGGTATTAATCTCGTATTTAATTACTAGAAAATTTGATTTAGCATTGTCAATAGGCTTTGTTGAGTTGTTTACAAAAATGTTTTTGTACTATTTTCATGAACGAATTTGGAATAAATTAAAGTTCGGGTTAGGGCAAAACAAACAAGATTATCAGATTTAAAGACGATAAATTAGGAATAATAAAATGGAAAATTATAAACAAAAAATAGATGAATATAACGAACAACTAGAAGGAAAATCAGCGAAAGAAATTTTATCCTTCTTTGATACACTTTTGGGCAAAGATTTAGTATTGGCATCTAGTTTGGGCGCAGAGGACCAAGTGTTAACTCAGTTATTTACATCTATAACAAAGGATGCAAGAGTTTTTGTTTTAGATACAGGACGTCTTCATCAAGAAACATATGACGTTATGGATAAAAGCCGAAGAAAATATAGGTTAACTTATGAGGTTTATTTTCCGTTGTCAGAATCTGTTCAGGAAATGGTTGCGACGAATGGACCAAACTTGTTTTACGACAGTATCGAGAGTAGAAAATTATGTTGTGGAATCAGAAAAGTTGAACCATTAGGCCGAGCTCTTAAAACATGTAAAGCATGGATTACTGGCTTAAGAAGAGAGCAAGCGGTTACTAGAAAAAGCTTACCAATTGTTGAGTGGGATGACGGTCATCAACTATTAAAAATTAATCCTTTAGCGACATGGACTGAAGAAGATATTTGGTCTTATATCAAAGACAATCTAATTCCTTATAACGACCTACATGATAAGGGGTTTCCAAGCATTGGTTGCGCACCGTGTACACGAGCCATTGAAAAAGGCGAAGATGTACGGGCAGGTAGATGGTGGTGGGAGTCTCCAGAACTTAAGGAATGTGGACTTCACGTTAAGGATGGAAAATTAATTCGGAAAAGAGAAAGTTAAGAAATATGGATAATTTAGAAAAAATCGAAGCGCAAAGTATATATATATTAAGAGAATCTTACCGTGAGTTTAAAAACATGTGTATGTTATGGTCAATTGGAAAAGACAGTACCGTTTTATTATGGCTAGCCAGAAAAGCTTTCTTTGGACACGTTCCATTTCCGTTAGTTCACATTGATACATCTTATAAAATTCCAGAAATGATTCAGTACCGAGACGACTTGGTAAAAAAGTGGAAACTAAATATGGTTTATGGTCAAAACAAAGAGGCGTTGGCAAACAAACAGACGTATCCAGATGGAAATGTTGATAGAATCCAATGCTGTAAAAATCTAAAAAGTGGTGCCTTAAAGCATACATTATCTGGCGATTGGACAAGATATCGTTTCGATCATGACGTTCAAGACTACGTGGAAGATTCAAATAAAGAACCCTATACCGGGGTAATTGTAGGCGTAAGGGCCGATGAAGAAGGAAGTCGTTCAAAAGAGCGATATTTTTCTCCAAGAGACAAAGAAAACGATTGGGATGTTGGTGATCAACCCCCTGAGTTTTGGAATCAATTCAAAACGGATTTTTCACCAGGGACTCATTTAAGAATTCATCCTCTATTAGATTGGACTGAATTAAATATTTGGGAATATATACAACGAGAAAATATCCCTATTACTGGGTTGTATTTTGATAGAGGTAAAGGACAGAGATACAGATCCTTAGGATGTTATCCGTGCACAGGATCTGTGGAGTCAACCTCTACGAGCGTTCCAGAAATTATAGAAGAGCTTCGATCTGGAAAATTTGCAAATATTGCGGAGCGTTCTGGACGAGCACAAGACAAAGAAGATGGTGGCGGCCTAGAAACGCTACGACGCGAAGGGTATATGTAAGTATGTTAGATAATAAAATAGTTCAATCACAATTAGAATACACCGATCAACAGCCAGAGATTAACGCAAAAAACGAGTCGTTAATAGACACGTTAGAGCGTATGAATATCGTAATTGTAGGTCACGTAGACCATGGGAAAAGTACATTTATAGGTCGTTTACTTGCAGACACTGGTACCTTACCAAAAGGTAAATTAGATCAAGTAAAAGCAATGTGTGCAGCGAACGCAAAACCTTTTGAATACGCGTTTTTATTAGATGCCTTAAAAGATGAGCAGTCTCAAGGTATTACGATTGATACGGCTCGTTCTTTTTTCAAATCTGAGAAAAGAAATTACATTATTATCGATGCGCCAGGTCATATCGAGTTTTTAAAAAATATGATTACGGGTGCTGCAAGAGCAGAAGCTGCAATTTTGGTAATCGATGCACATGAAGGTGTTCAAGAAAACTCTAGACGGCATGGTTATATGTTGTCGTTACTTGGAATACGACAAATTATTGTATGTGTAAACAAAATGGATCTGGTAGATAATAATAAAGAAAAATTTAATGCTATTGTTAAAGAATACCAAGAATTTTTAGACGAAATTAAATTAACTCCTTTGGCATATGTTCCGATTTCTGCACGAGAAGGGGATAACTTAATTGCGCCTTCTGAATCCATGCCATGGTACAAAGGCGGAGACGTATTGACTTGGATGGATAAATGCGAAAAGCAAGCATCTAAAGACAAGCAGCCGTTTCGATTTCCAGTTCAAGATGTTTATAAATTTACAGAAGCAGGAGACGATAGGCGCGTGTTTGCTGGGACGATTGAAACAGGAACGATTAGTGATGGAGATGAAATCGTTTTTTTACCGTCAAACAAAGAAGCAAAAATTACATCGATTGAAGGATTTAACCTTCCTAAACAATCGTCTGTTGGAGCTGGTTATGCGACTGGGTTCACTATTTCTCCACAACTTTACATTAAGCCAGGTGAGTTAATTTGTAAAAAGGGTGAGACTCCTGCTAAATACGGGACAAATTTTAAAGCAAATTTATTTTGGCTTGGAAAAAAACCTTTAGTTCAAAATAAAAAGTATAAAATTAAAATTGGAGCAGCGAGAGCTACAGTTTATTTGAAAGAAATAATTCATGTATTAGATGCGTCTGCCTTAACCACGGAGTCGAGCAAGAGCCATGTAGATAGGCATGACGTTGCAGAATGCGTATTTCAAACCTTAAAGCCAATTGCTTACGACATTTCAAGCGATATTGAATCTACTGGCCGGTTTGTAATTATCGATGATTACGAAATTGCAGGTGGTGGAATCATTTCAGAGAGCGTCGATTCAACATCTCGATTAGAAGATGTTGCACATCAACGTCAATTTCTGTGGGAAAAATCTGAAATTACGGCTGCGGATAGATCTAGGCAAATGGAACAAACCCCTACGCTAATATTGTTAGCTGGGCCAAGAGATACTGGAAAAATTGAGTTAGCAAAATTTTTAGAAGAATCCTTATTTAAATCTGGTAAAAAAGTATATTATTTAGGACTCCCGAATATGGTGGGGGGTGTTTCATCAGATATTCCAGAGGGAGTTGAAGATAGAGATGAGCATATTCGACGATTAGGAGAGCTTGCCCATTTGTTTACAAACGCTGGAATGATTCTTATTTCGACAATTTCTGATTTAGATACTTATGAAATAAAAATGTTAAAAACGTTGTTGGATGGCGATCAGTTAATAATTGTTTACTGCGGTGAATATAAAAATCAATTTCCTGTAGACAGTATAATTTCAAAAGCAGACGGAGAAGAGCCAGAAGCGTCGATTCAAAAAATTATGGAATTAGTAGAGGCCAAGCAAGCTGATACGAACTATTATTTATAGAATTATCTATGATACTGCACATCTATTTTGGCGGTTTAATTCATGTTTTTTCATGCGGAAGGTAGTACGTTTTTATGTATGTGTGACTAGTTTTTCAATAATCGCATATAAAAAGCCATCTATAGTGGTACTAGTGAATTAACGAAGCTGTTTATATCTTAGAAAGATATGAATCAATAGAAAACTTTAAATAAATTGAAATAACTAGATCTTATATTTTACGATTTTAATAAAAAATAATTTAAATCTAAATACGGATGAAGAAGATTTAGTTGTTCGAGAAATGACTGGGTATTAATCTTTAAAATAATAGTTTGTATGAAGAATTGTTTGAAAAGGATGCAAGCAACGACTTGAAAAAATCGCTTAATTTCTTGCGGATTTATATGAACTTATATATTCTTTTTTATCATGAGATTTTCAAAGTTACTTTGTCCAACATTAAAAGAAAGCCCAAATGATGCAGAAATAGCAAGTCATAAGCTTATGATTCGAGCTGGAATGATACGAAAACTTTCATCAGGGATTTACAATTTGTTGCCTCTTGGACTAAAAGTTATGAGAAAATTTGAGGCCATTGTTCGTGAGGAAATGAATGACGTAGATGCGCAGGAATGCTTGCTCCCCTCATTAATTCCCAGTGATTTATGGAAAGAATCGGGCCGTTGGGATAAATACGGAAAAGAGTTATTACGCATAACAGACAGACATAATAATAATTTTTGTTTTGGACCTACTCATGAAGAAGTAATCACAGATATCGCAAAAAAAAATATTAGGTCCTACAAGGAACTCCCAATTTCTTTATATCAAATTCAAACAAAATTCAGAGACGAAATCCGTCCAAGATTTGGGTTGATGCGTGGACGAGAGTTTATAATGAAAGATGCCTACAGTTTTCATGCAGACGATGCGAGTTTATCCAAAACATATTTAGAGATGAAAGCCGCTTATAAATCAATTTTTAAACGCTGTGGTCTAGATTATAAAATAGTTCAGGCAGATTCAGGGTCAATAGGCGGATCGAACTCAGAAGAGTTTATGTTAACCGCAGCTACTGGCGAAGATATGATAGTTGATTGCCCTGCTTGTGAATATGCAGCAAACCTGGAAGCCGCAACATGTGATAATCAACTTAGCAGAGAAGAGAATTTTTTAGATAGTGCCCAGGCTTTAGACGTAGAGGAAAAAAGAGATACCTCATTTACTATAAAAGATAAAAATTTTTCTTCACCAACAGACTGTGTGTTTACCCCAAATATGGAAACAATCGAAGCCGTTGCATCCCATCTTAAATTACCCCAAAATAAATGTATTAAGGCCCTGTTACTTTTTTATGGACATATTCCAGTGATGGTCGTGATTAGAGGTGGTGACCAATTAAACGAATGTAAACTAAAAATTGAATTAGATACTCTTTTTGAAGAACCTCAAGAGTTAAGATTTGCAGAAGAAGCAGATATAAAAGCCTTAAATTTATTGCATGGCTTTATGGGGCCTTCAGGACTTAATGACGAGCAATTCAAACATGGTTTAATCCTTTCTGATTTAAAATTGAAAGGTATTAAAGGGGCGTGTGCGGGAGCAAATAAAAAAGATCACCACTTTATAAATATTGATGAAGGACGAGATTTTAAACCAGACCATTTTTATGATCTTCGTAATGTGCAAGAGGGTGATGTTTGCCCAACGTGTAAAACGGGAAAATTAGGATTTGTGAGAGGAATAGAAGTTGGGCATATATTTAAATTAGGACATACATATTCAAAAGCGATGAAAGCAGAATTTTTGGATATGAATGGAAAAACCCAGCCATTCGAAATGGGATGTTATGGAATTGGTATTGGACGAACAGTCGCCGCTGCCATCGAGCAACATCATGACGAGAAAGGAATTGTTTGGCCTAAAGAATTGGCTCCGTTTGAGGTAGCAATCGTTTTAATTGGGCATAAAGATTCTGATTTAACGTCAACTGCTGACTCGATTTATCAATCTCTTATAAAAGACTCATTCGATGTTTTGTATGACGATAGAAAAGAGTCTCCTGGTCGGAAATTTAATGATTTAGAATTAATTGGTATTCCATTTCAAGTTGTAGTGGGTCGGTCCTTTAAAGAAACAGGTAAAGTAGAATGGAA
>JABIQV010000132.1 GCA_018699495.1 bacterium
ATATCTCCATTTTTTTTACATTGGAGCGTGGGTTAACAGTCCTTAGGACCAGCAGCGTTAGCTCCATTAGCTCCCTTAGCTCCTGCAGCTCCTGCAGAAGTTGGACTCCTATGGCTGAAGTATCCTCCCAACATAATTTATTCCCCCCCTGTTAAACTAGTCTTTATATATAATATCCCCATAAAATGAATGGAGTAAACATTTTTTTTCCTAGATTAAAATGGGGGCGTTTTGTAGGATCGGTTGTTTGATAACGAAAAAGGGATTGTTTTTCTTTAGTCTTTATTTTTTATTAATGGGGTGGTCGTGGGGTAATTTATAGGGTATTGGGAACAGATCTGTTAAAAATTAACCCGACCTTTCACAATTAACCCCGTAATATCATAAGAGTTCTTAATGGTATTAATCGAATCTTGGTTATCGGTAATTTTTTTGATATAGCCTTCTCCAGTAATAACAAAATTTTCTGCATGAGGAATTTCAGGAAGAGGGATGTTTATGTTAATTTTTAAACTTCCTGTTTGGATACTATTGTCGACTTTAATGATACTTAGTTCAATATCGTCGCCGTCTCCTTGCAGAGAGGTTGTTTGTTCTAAACTATTAAGGTTTTGGCCCCAATTATCAACACGGGTGTATGTCGCAACTATTTCATAATTTGGGCCTGGTTTGTAACTATAATTTAGTTTTGTATTTAGAGAATACCCTTCTTGGCTATTGGTAAGTGTCAACGCGTAATTACTTGCTAATGTGAGTCCTTCGATTGGCTTAAAAGAAATACCCATTGTTCCAGATTTTTGAGTAAAATGTGTCGAGTTTTCTACATTTATTGTGGGAACTGATAGTTGATCTATTATGGAATAAAGGCCAGTTCCAGTGAGACTAATAAAGGTTAACGGAGTAAACGTTGCCGTAACAGAATATTTGCTGCTTGTTCGTTCAAGATAGCTGCCAAACACATTTCCGTTATTTTCATTTCTGGCAGTTACAACGTCTCCATATGCTACATCAAGTTCGGGTGAAATGTACTGAGACATGCTTATATCTGAATAACTGGCGGATGTTTTTAACATTTTAAAGGGGCTATATCCTGTCGATATGTTGAACTCGATATCGTCTCTAAACGTTGTTTCTGAGGACGCAGTTCTCATGTTTCGCGAGTGATGGACATTGTCACTTGCCACTTTTGCGGTAATATTTAAGAGACCAAAGGGGTTGAACTGAAGCGTTGCTAGGCGGCCCGTTTTCCAGTTGTTGTCTATTGAGATAGAGTTTTCAGAACCAGTTTGAACATTTGAAGAATTTATTTTTTCTTCAAATGCTTCGGAAAACATAAATTTATATGTTCCTAGATTTAAATTTACTATATCTAAGATCGGAACCTTAATATTGCCTGGATTAAATACGAATTTTTGGGTTTTATTATAATAAGGCGTTTCTCGAATAGTTAGATTTTGGCTGCCTGTTTTGGCGGTTGATGATGCGATGTTTTTTTCATAGCGTGTGCTTTCAGAAAATTCGTAGGTAAACATGTCCAAAACCTGTATTTTTGGAATAATTGAAACCCCAGAACTATAGGATTTAAAAAATCGTGAGGAAGCGTTTGCGGAGGTGGTGGAGGTAATCACGCTACTGTCCATTTGACTTGTTGATTGTTGATAAAGAAAGGGTTCAAACTTTATCCCTGGCAAAGGCTCAATGTTATTTAGGCTAAAGTTCGTTCGTTCGGTAGTTGTTCGTCGTTCGTCGTTACTATCTAGTGTCTCACCGTCTGTTTGAAAATATTTCATGGTGACGTTTCTGAAGTTACTTAAAAACAGGGTGTCTTGAGGCATTCCCAGGTATGTAGCCAATAAATAGGGAGAAAAACTGCCTATAGAATATTTGTTATTACGGTCTGTTTTTCCTTTTTGATTTAATAACGGACTGACGGCTTCTTTTTGAGCATTCGAATAGGAAAGACGAACCCATCGAAAGGGTGTGTAAGACATCGAGGATAGATAATTGTAGACTTCATTAATATTTTCGGTTCCTTGTCCTTCACTTAAGGTATTGATAGATAATTTGGAGTAAGAAAAGGATCCGTTAAAATTTTTAAATGGTTTCCAATGGGATCCCAACCCAAATTGATTTTGAATTTTATGTCCATTTGTAGCATCTTTTTTATTTTGTCTGGTTTGATTTTCTAAGGAGTAGGATGGAATGAATTTAAAATCACCTAAGAAACCGATGTCATCTAAATTTAGATTTCCGTCCCACTTGAAAGAACTTGTATCCGTAATAATGGAATTTTCTTTTTCTATATAGTCTGTTTCTGAATTAGAGAGACCAAGAGAAAGTGTTGAGTTGTACTTATGGTCACCAATTTCTATGCCGGCTTTATAGGAGAGGGTTTTATCGTCTATTGCGTATTGGTTGTTCGCCGTTGAGGTCCCTCCTACTGGGGGCTGTTCGTTTTTTATGAAGCTGAAACTTTGATTCGTTTTCACCCATTCATCGTAAAAATCGAATTTACTTGAAGCCGATAATTCGTCTCTGTTTTGAAAAATGTCATTTACACCTGAAGATCCTTTGTTTATTTCTTCACGTTGATATCTTGCAGAAATGGACCCTTTTTCTGTTGGTTGCCATGATCCATCTGTACTAAATTGAAAGGACCCGGAACTTTCATTAATTGGAGAAAGAGGATTAAAGTCTTTTGCAATTGAGGAAATATTAGCTGATAATTTTATATTTTGTGTAGCATAGTTTGCACCCACTTTTAGTGCGGGGATAAAATTGTCTTGGTTCGATAGCACGGTCTTACCCGAGTTGTCATAATATTCGTAATTTATAAGAATTGTATCTTCGGGCTGGGGTGTTTGATTTCGAAAGGTAACAGTCCCCAGTACGTAGTTCATGAAATAGTTTGAGTCTTTTGTTTGTACGACACCATTTAAATAGACCGTTTCTGAGGATTCGACTAAATTTGCTTTTCCTACAAAATAGGGGCTATTATCGGTTCCTGTTCCTTGTGTTTCGAAAAGACTGTCTAGTCTTGGCCTTGAAAAGTTGTTGCTTGCAGCGGTTAGTTCTCCAAATACGGTTACGGAGTCAGATAGTTTGGCGGATGCAGATAAGCCAACTGTTGTTTGATTAACGCTTCCTTGATCGGGGCTGAATTCGGGGGTGTAATTATATACAAGGGTAATTCTATCGCCACTATCAGGGTAGGTTATTAATTGAGAGGCTGTGTTATCAGCAACCGTTAAGAAATAAAGCTCTATGGTTTGGCCATTTGTTCCGTAATTTATGGCAAATTCTTCGTTTTTATCCAATCGAATGGATTGTCCGTCGGTGAATAAATCAATATACAACACACCATTATTTTGGACGGGTGCACTTGAAAGAATAAAGTGTTCGCCATCTGTATAGGGATTGGCGGAAGAGGTTCCTACACCATCTTTTCCTTGAAATATAAATGAATTTTTGAAACTTCTATTATATGAGTATTTTATTTGCACGGACTGTTCGGCCCCGCTTGGATTTGTTAAAGCGAGCTCTCCGGTATAGGGATTAATTATTGTCAGGTTATCTGTCGAAACGGATTCTCCATCAATTATTAACGATATATTTTCTGAGGGTAAAAGAGGAAAATGGGATAAGGCTATTTTTCCATTATTTGTAACCGTGTAATTTTCTGAAGGAGAAATTAATATTAACTCTTCTCCTAGTGGATTCGCCGTTTCTTGTAAGTAGCTCATTCTGATGTGAAGCGGAGCCTCTTGTGATTTTGGTGCTGTTAATTGAGAGGTGATTGCTTCATAACTCGCTAAAATAAGAGATGGGTATTTGATTGGGAATTTAAAGGTAATTTTTCCTTCATCGTGGTCTAGGTCGTAATCTCTGCCGGAGTCTAGTTTTTCACCGCCAATGCTTATTGAAGCGCTATTTTTCACGACAAATTTATTTTTAAGCAAATAGGGTCCTGTTGAATCCGTTCCTATTAGGGATTCAGAAAACAAGGCTGTTTTGTAATGGTGGTATGAAATTTTTAGGGTGTCTGTTTCTCTGAATGGGAGGTCTCTAAAATGGACGGTTCCTTTTACCGTTTTTAGGTAATATTTGCTGCGCTGCAATGGACTGTCATTTAACAAAATAGTAACAGATCCCAGTAAAATGTTTTTGTTCTTAAGTTGAATCATTCCAAATGGGGTTGTTTTTTTTGGAGATACTTGAATGGCTTGGGTTGGAGAGAGAGACTCCATAGGGATATTTTTTGTAGCGGTCTCTGATGGAGGCATCGTCTTTATCAGACGTGTATAAGGGATTATTTTTTCTGTTCGAGAAAGCGTCTGTTTTATATGCTTAGGGTTTGTTTTTTCGTGATACTCGACTTCTAAACCCGTGAAGCTTTTTCTAGAAAGAATAGGGATAAAATCTTCAATCGGGTTTGTGTATTCATAGATAATTTTGATCTGGTCATTGATTGTTTTATTTTCTTTAAATTTAACACTTCCCTCAAAATAATTTATGGTAAATGAATCAGACGGTTGTTTGACGTTATTTACAAAGACATGAACAGAGTCTTCGAGTACAAATTTATTCCCTAATTTATAGAGATTGCCTCCGTTTCCTTGTGATATATACTTTTTTGGATCGGATCGTAATTTACCTGTTGCAAACTTTGCTTTCCATTTTTCGTCTTCGTGTCGAAAGCGAATACCATTTAAGGCCTTGGTCGTGTTAATGAAGCTGCCAGTATTCCATTCTGTATTGAAATGAAAAATTGTTAAGTCTGATTTTTCCCATTCTATTTTAATGTCGTATTTACCTGGGAAATCGGGCTCTTGTTCGATGTCGTAGTAAAGTTTTAGACCATTATCGAGTTCTCCTTTGATTTCAAACTTGAGTCTTGGGTCTATTTTTGGGTCACCAACAAGCACATCTCTTGGCAATTTGTTATAAATGGGATCGCGTCGAATTGCTTCCCATCTTTTATCATTCGTTGTTTTTGGGTTGTAGTCTCGGCCACTATATTTAATTTCTGCAAATCCATCGATTTCAATATCAACTTTGCTTTTTTTAGGAGGAAACAGATATGTTGTTTTTTCGGGAACTAAAAATAGGTCTGGGTTAAAGTCATAATGCAAATCATTAACAGACTGTATATTTTGGTTGTCTTCATATAGGGCATCTGTTGGCTTGGTGTCATTTGTTCCGTTAAGAGACTCTCCAAGTGTATTGATTTCATGGTTAGGGGACACTGTTGAGGCAGCGTCTAGTTTCGTAATTCCGTTATTAATTTTTTCTGGAGGAATGGGAAGTGGGCCTGTGTAGGGTGTCACATTTTTCGCTTGGACCCAAAGTGTTTCATCGTTATGGTGAAGCCGGTAATATTTATCTTTATATTGATATATTTCTAAAATGCTATCTTTTTCTACATGGTATCGCGTAGTAGAAAGAGGGCTTGATTCTTTTTTAATTGGCGTTTGTGAAGCGATCACACTTACAAAATGGAGATTTTCTCCAAACATTAATGTGTGACACGAGAAAAAGATTAAAAATGATAAAAATTTTGTTTTTTTGTTCATAGGCGTCGGTTGATTTTTCTAGGGTAGAATTAACATTGCATCCCCAAAACTATAAAATCTATAATTTTTTTCGATAGCTATTTTATAAGCGGTCATTAATAAATCATAACCTGTCATGGCTGCTACCAAACACATTAGCGTTGATTTTGGGAGGTGAAAATTGGTAATTAGGCCGTCACAGGAATGAATGGTATCTTCTGGTTTAATAAATATGGATGTGTTTTTTGAAGCAGCCTTAAATACTTGATTAGAATAGCTAGATTCTAACGCTCTTATTACGGTTGTTCCCACAGCAATTATTCTCTGGCCATTTTTTTTTGCCGTGGTTAACTGGGTTGCTGTTTTTGTACTTATATCTATCGCTTCTTTATGCATAATATGGTCATTTATAGAATCTTCTTTTATCGGTAAAAAAGTACCCATTCCTACATGAAGGGTGATTTCTTCCGTACCTACACCCATAGTATCTAATGTTTTAATCAATTTCTTTGAAAAGTGACGACCAGCTGTTGGTGCAGCCACTGCGCCATCATGTTTTGCGAATACATTTTGGTAATCATCACTATATTTTTTTGCTTTGGAAAAATCTTTATCTTCAATATAGGGGGGTAGTGGGATTTTCCCTATTTCTGAGAGGACTGTTTGTATTGGCGTTGACGTTTTGAATGTTAATGAATGTGTGTTTCCTTCAATATTTTTTTCTATTACTTCGGCTAAAATGGGGACATTTAAAGATAAAGGGGTTCCGCAGTTTAAGACATCTCCTTCTTTGATTCGTTTACTTGGTTTAATCATTACTTGCCATGTATTGAAACTTAATTCTTTTAATAAGAAAACTTCTAGTTTTGCGCCTGTTTGCTTGTGGGCGACAAGTCGAGCAGGAATAACCTTCGTGTTGTTTCTAACTAAAACATCCGTTGGCAATAAAAAGGAAGGGAGGGCATTAAATGTCGAATGGGTAATCGATTGGTTACTTAAGTTAATAACCATTAACTTGCTTGCATCTCGTGTTTTTAACGGATGTTGTGCGATGCATGTGGTTGGCAGTGTATAGTTAAATCTATTTATAGTGGTCAAAATTTTGTCTCCAATAGTTTCTCTGTTTATGTTGTTTTATAGAGAATGTCGTGAAATGTCAAAAATAAGTGAAGCCTCTTATTCATTTTTTTGACCGTCTCTTTACATATAGAGTGCATATCTTATGTTGCCTTTAAAAACAGCTGTCTTATATTGCCTATCGATCTTTTACTCAATTTTCTTGCCCGAAAATTATTATTTAGATATTATATAAGTATGTTTTCCAGATTTACAGAAAAAGCGATACAAACCATTATGTTGGCGCAAGAAGAAGCAAAAAAGTTTCATCATAGTTATGTTGGAACGGAACATATTCTTCTTGGTATATTCAACGAAGGAGATAACTTAGTCATAACAATATTAGTCGATCTCGGATTTAATATTGACCAAGTAAAAAATGCAGTCGAAGAAAAATTAGAATATGGGGGCCTTACCTCTGAGTATGGAAACATTCCCTTTACTCAACAAGCCAAACAAGTTTTATCAAGTGCGTGGGATGAAGCTCGAAAACTTGGCCATAATTACGTTAATGTAGAACACTTGTTTTTGTCTGTCTTTAGAGACCCTGCAAGTATAGCTGCTCGGGTATTAAGTGAAGTTGGAATTAGTTTAAGCGATTTTAAAGAAAAGCTTTTTAAATCATTAGGAAACAAAGTTTCAGTAAAAGAACGACCTCAAAATGCTGTCCCTACGCCAACGCTAGATTTATATGGAAGAGATTTAACGTGGTTAGCGAGAGATAAAAAATTGGACCCAGTGATTGGGCGTGAGAAAGAAATAGAGCGAATTATTCAAATATTGAGCCGTCGCACAAAAAACAACCCTGTCTTGACAGGAGAACCTGGTGTTGGAAAAACAGCTATAGTTGAAGGGCTTGCTCAAAAAATTATTAATGACGATGTTCCTGTAAAATTATTAGAAAAGCGGGTAATCACTCTAGATTTAGGGTTATTAGTTGCGGGGACCAAATATCGTGGTGAATTTGAAGATAGAGTAAAAAAGGTAATGGAGGAAGTTCGAAAGGCAGAAAATATAATTTTGTTTATTGATGAGCTTCATACAATTATTGGAACGGGCGGATCTGAAGGTAGTTTGGATGCGGCTAATTTATTTAAACCGGCCTTGGCTCGTGGAGAGCTTCAATGTATCGGAGCCACAACAATTAACGAATATAGAAAGCATATCGAAGGGGATGGCGCGTTAGAGCGTCGGTTTCAATCGGTACATGTTGATGAGCCTTCAAAAGAAGAAGCCCTTCAGATATTGAAAGGCATCAAAGAGAGATATGAAGATTTTCATCAAGTCACGATTACGGAGAGTGCGCTGGAAGCTTCTGTTGAACTGGCCTCTCGCTACATTACGGAGCGGTTTTTGCCAGATAAAGCTGTTGATTTGATTGATGAAGCAGCTGCAAAGGTTATGTTAACAGCAACAAGTATTTCAAAAGAGCTTAAAGAGCTTATTGATGAACGCGATAATAAAGACAAAGAGCTTAGGGTTGCGGCGTTGTCTAGTGAGAAAGAGCAAATTAAAATGTTAACGTCTAGATTAACAACATTGGCTAGCCTTATTAAAGAATTCCCTGAAGAGGAAGTTAAAAAATCGTCAAAGATTGTTAATGATGACACAATTCGAGACGTTGTTTCTGTGTGGACGGGGATTCCTGTGACTAAAATGTCGTCAGAAGAGACATCTCGATTACTTAAGATGGAAGTGGACCTTAAAGAACGCGTTGTTGGTCAAGATGATGCAATTGCCGCATTATGCCGGGCAGTAAAACGATCAAAAGTTGGGTTAAAAGATCCAAACCGACCAACAGGGTCGTTTTTGTTTTTAGGGCCTTCTGGTGTAGGTAAAACAGAGCTTGCGAAAACGTTGGCGGATTATTTATTTGGGTCGCCTGATGCGATGGTGCGTGTGGATATGTCTGAATATATGGAAAAACACACGGTATCTAGATTAATTGGGTCTCCGCCTGGATATGTTGGCTATAATGAAGGTGGTCAACTAACCGAATCGGTGAAGCGCAAGCCTTATTCCGTTGTTTTATTTGATGAATTGGAAAAAGCGTCTCCAGATATCATAAATATATTACTTCAGATATTAGAAGATGGGCGCTTAACTGATGCTAACGGCAAGGTGATTAATTTTAAGAATACGATTATAATTATGACGTCTAATGTGGGGAGTAAGTTTATCCAAAAAGAAACTAGTTTTGGATTCAAGAAAAGTGAGTTGTCTCAAGTAGAGTCTGATTTCTCTTCTTTGAAACAGAAACTTGGAGATGAACTTAGACAAGCGTTTAGACCAGAATTTTTAAATCGAATTGATGATACGGTTATTTTTAGAATGCTTACCAAAGAGCATATTAATAAAATATTGGGAATTATGCTTAAAGATGTTTTAAAACGAATCACCGAGAAAGGGATCGTTGTTTCTGTGAGCGAAAAAGTTAAGAAATTTTTGGTTGAGAAAGGGTTCAATCAACGACAAGGCGCTCGTCCGTTAAGACGGTCAATACAGGAACATTTTGAAGATAAGTTGGCAGACAAACTTCTTGAAACAGGGTTGCTTACGGGAATTTCATTAAAAGCAGATATTAAAGATGATTCCGTTTTTTTTACGATACGTAAAAAACAACTAAAGAAAAAACCAGTTAAAAAGAAGACCGAAGTAGTCGAGGTTTGACTAAAACAGTAACTGTTTACACCTGTAACAGTTGCTATAGTATTCATCCGACGTGGGCTGGAAAATGCTCTAAATGCGGTGAATGGAATTCTCTTTCAGAAACAGATAAAGCAGACGTTAAGTTCGTAACTCCGACATCGGCTGGTCAGATGAAAAAACCTATTTCTATTTCCCAATTTAAAGAAGTTGCAGATAAATACATTCAGACACTTATTCCCGAATTTGATCGGTTGTTGGGAAAAGGCTTTGTCAAAGGGTCTGTAAATTTATTAGGTGGTGAGCCTGGAATAGGAAAGTCCACATTGAGTTTACAGGTCGCAAAATCGTTTGCGATGCAGGGATATAACGTTTTGTATGTATCCGGGGAGGAATCCGAGAATCAGCTTTATGGACGTGCGAAACGTCTTGATGCCATTTATGATTCTTTGTTTTTATTGAATGAAACTAATTTATTAACGATTCTTCATGCTTTGAAAAATTTGGCCCCTGATATATTAATTATGGATTCTATTCAAGTTGTGTTTCACCCATCCATTCAAGGCGTAGCGGGGTCTGTGAATCAAGTAAGATATTGCGCGTCAGAGTTAACTAATTATTTGAAGGCTAAAGATTGTATCGGTGTTTTAATTGGGCATGTCACAAAAGAGGGGTATCTTGCAGGGCCTAAAGTTTTGGAACATATGGTTGATGTTATTATGTATTTTGAGGGGGATAGAGATCAAAAATACCGGATATTGAGAAGTTTTAAAAATAGATATCATAGTACACGTGATATAGGGTTTTTTGAAATGACAGAAAAGGGGTTAAAGGACGTTCCCAATCCGTCGTCTGTGTTTGTCGATATGAATTTAGGTGATAATTCAGGGTCTGCAATTGCCGTTATTTGTGATGGGGCAAGGCCGATACTTTTAGAAGTTCAGGCATTGGTTGTCGATACGGGCTATGGGATGGCTAAACGTACGTTTTTGGGAGTGGATCCTCTTAGGGCTAATTTAATGGTAGCGACTTTGGAGAAACAACTTAAATTGAGGTTGGCAAACAAAGATATTATTTTAAATATTATTGGTGGCATGAAAGTTAAGGAACCCGCTCTTGATTTAGCCATGGTTGCTGCTATATTATCATCGTATTATGAGAAACCGATTCCTGCGAAAACAGTTTGTTTTGGAGAAGTAGGGTTAACTGGCGAAGTCCGGCAGGTATCTAATACGGTAGAACGAATAAAAGAGGCATCAAAGTTCGAGTTTTCATCCATATTTTTGCCCGAAAAAAGGGATATAATAGAAAAAGTAAATGGACAATTGGCCCTAAATTATGTAAAAAATATATCAGAGTTTAGCCAATTTTTTGTCGATTAACGTTTGAATTAAGATAGGTGTTATAGAAATTATGTCTCAGTCATTGATTATAATTATTGATAAACTTCGCCATGAAACCACGCGGTGGGATGGTATTTTAGAGTTAAAATTATTCCAAGGGGAGCATATTGAAATCCTTATTCACTATCTTAAAGATCCTGATTGGGTTGTTCGGTGGTGTATTTCTGAAAAATTAGGTGATATAGGTGACATACGAGCGTTGAATCCTTTGTTTGATACGTTCGTTGATCCTGATTCTCACGTTAGAAAAAACTCTGCCAAGGCTATTTCTAAATTTGGTGCTAAGGCGGTTCCTCGGTTAGTCACTTATTTTTCTCATCCAAATGCAGGTGTTCGAAAGATGGTTTATACTATTTTGCTTGGTATTGGTAAGAATGCGCTGCCGATTTTGGAGAGACATTTGATCGGACATAATTGGATTATTGTAAGTCGAATTGTGGATTTGATATGGAGAATTGGTGGGTCTGAATCGGAGGACGTTATTGTAAGGTCCCTTCAGTTGCCAGATGTTCGTAAACAGTCGATTATTTTATTGGGACAGATTAAGAGTCGACGATCTGTACTTTATTTGTTGAAATTATTTGATAAGTTTTCGTTGAGGAGGGTCATTTTACACGCCTTTAGAGATATTGGTGAGCACGTTTCCTACCCTTATTTAGTTAAAAGTGTATCGTCAAAATCCAAAAAAATACTTGTTAATGGGGAGATAGCTATTTTGAAAATTGGACGTCCCATTCTTCCTTATTTGGTTCAAGGGCTATCTAAACCTAGTTTAAATCGAAAAAAAATAGTTGATTTGATCTCAAAAATTGGGCCGGAATCTGTGATGCTAGATATTCATCTTTTATCAGAAACAAGAAAACCGGTTGCTGTACTTACTCAGTCATTGCGCGATCAGTTCCCTCAAGAAAAGAAAGGTTTTTTTAATTTTTTAAAAACGTGACCAAATGTGATTAAAATTCAGAACTGTTTGTAAAGACAGGGGTCTGTTTTTATTGGGAATTTTGTGTCGTTTTTATACAGGGAGATACCTTTTTCTAGTTATCTTCTTCATCTGCAGTTCGAATGAGTTGAACTAATTCTTTTGGAAGATCTTTATCCATATATACGTTTACATCTTTTAATGAAACTGTTATCGACGATTTCTTGGTCGTATCGGAAGGCGCTTCATACATATAGTCGAGCATGATGTTTTCTACTATTGAACGAAGCGCTCTTGCTCCCACTTTACGTTTCATAGCTATTTTTGCGATTAAATCGAGTGCTTTTTGTTCAAATTTCAACTTGATTCCATCCATATCCATGAGTTTTTCAAATTGCTTTGTCACTGAATCTTGAGGCTCTACTAAAATTTTAACGAGGGCTTTCTCGTCAAGGTCATGAAGGGGTGCAATGATTGGCAATCGACCAATAAGCTCAGGAATTATTCCGAATTTAAGAAGATCTTCAGGTTGTACATGTTCAAAAATATTAGGCTTTTTAATCTTTTGAGAGTCTTGTTCTTTCGAAAAGCCGATACGCCGTTTGTTTAGTCGTCGTTCTATAACATCGTCCATGCCATGAAAAGCGCCTCCACATATAAATAAGATGTTGGACGTATCTAACACAGTAAATTCTTGCTGAGGGTTTTTTCTACCGCCTTTGGTTGGAATGTTAACTTTTGTGCCTTCTAGCATTTTTAGGAGCGCTTGTTGAACCCCTTCTCCAGAAACGTCTCTAGTAATAGATGCATTTTCAGATTTTCGGGTTATTTTATCAATTTCATCAATATAAACAATGCCTTTTTCTGCTTTGCTTACATCCATGTCGCAGATCTGTAACAAACGAAATAACATTCCTTCTACATCTTCGCCGACGTACCCAGCTTCTGTTAAGGTTGTCGCATCTGCGATTGTAAACGGAACATCTAGGAGTTTTGCAAGGGATCTGGCAAACAGCGTTTTTCCTGTACCAGTCGTTCCGATTAGTAAAACATTACTTTTTTGAAGCTCTGTATCTTTGTGGATAGATGATGTCGCAAACAATCGTTTGAAATGATTATATACAGCAACTGATATAATTAATTTCGCTCGATTTTGGTCGATAATATGTTTATCAAGAAATGCTTTTACCTCTTTTGGTTTAGGTATAGTCGGTGGCTTTTCGGGTGTTTTTACGGCTGCTTTTGGTTTGTCTGGAGTTAGGTCCTCTTCAACTATTTTTCCACAGACCTGAACACATTCGTCACAAATATGGACATTCGGACCAACGACAAGTCTCGTCACCATGTGTTGTGGTTTTGAGCAAAAGGAACATTTTAACGTTTCATCACTAGGAGGTGTCATATTAATTTATTTCTTTTTTGAATCTTTTTTAGTACCAGCGGCTTCTTTTTTCTTTTTTGTCGCTTTTTCTTTTAATTTTGTCTCTAGTTCTTGAGTGGATGAGATCACTTCATCAACAAGTCCGTACTTTACAGATTCATCGGCCTCCAAGAAGAAATCTCTGTCTGTATCATTTTCAATTTTTTTTAGAGGTTGACCCGTATGATGAACAAGAATGTCATTTAGTTTCGCTTTTATTCTTAGAATTTCTCGTGTTTGAATTTCTATTTCGGTTGCTTGTCCTTGAGCCCCTCCTAATGGTTGATGAATCATCACTCTGGAATTAGGTAGAACGTATCGATGTCCAGCTTCTCCAGCTGCTAATAAGAGGGCTCCCATAGACGCGGCTTGCCCGATACATATAGTACTAACTTTTGCTTTGATATATTGCATGGTGTCATAGATGGCTAATCCAGCAGTTACAACACCCCCTGGACTATTTATGTATATATAAATTTCACGGTCGCTATCTTCTGCTTCTAAGAATAGAAGTTGAGCGACAACCAAATTAGCTACATTGTCGTCAATGCCACCTGTAATGAAAATAATGCGTTCTTTTAATAAGCGAGAAAAAATATCGTATGATCGTTCGCCTCGTCCAGTTTGTTCTACTACCATAGGTATAAGTGTCATGTTTGGCTCCTTTTTATTTCGGTACGTTAGATTATCAGTGACCGTATTCTACCTAATTTTATGAGGTTAAAACAGTCTTAACGATAAATACCCTTATTTAAATAAGGGTATTTATCGAGATTACAGATAAATAAGATCAGGGATACTGGGTTTATTTGCTAATTTTTGCGTTTTTTTCTAAAAAGTCATAAACCATTTTCTGTTTAACAGAATCGGAAACAGCAGATGTATCTAACCGGGTAAGGTAGTTTTCAGCATCCTCTTTTGATTTTATTTCTGGAACATTCCACGATTCAACTTCATCGATTAGATTATCATGTGCTACCGTTATTTTTTCTTCAGTGGCAATATAGTCCAAAATTAGTTTAATTCTAACTTTTTTCTCCGATGTACTTTTTAATTCAGTTTTGAAGTCATCCATGGACTTGTTCGACATTTTTAAAAAGCCTTCCATAGTTGTACCTGATTGGCTGAGTGTTGTTTCAAAATACTTGATGGAATTATCGGTTTCGTTTTCAATCATTTTTTCCGGAATATCGCTTTTCATATCTTTTAAGATTTCGTCCATGATATCTTGATGCAGCTTTTCTTTTGCGCCTTTTTCACTGGCTTCTTCAAGACGATTTCGAGTGTCTTCTTTATATAATTTAGCGGTTTCACCATTTAATTTTTCTTTAACTAGTTCGTCGGTTAAGTCTGGGTATGTTTTTTTCATTACTTCTTGAAATAACACGTCGAATTTTAATTTTTTACCAGCAACGTCTGTATTCTCAAAACTGTCGGGGTAAGTGAGGCTGAAGGAACATGTTTTGCCTTTTTTGTAGCCAACTAATTTTTCGTCGAACTCGGCACCGAATGATGCCATCCCAATTTTTAGTCCAAAATTACTACGTGTCCATTGAGGGTATTCTTCACCATTAATTGTTGTTTTTAGGTCGCATCTAACGATATCGTCTTTTTCTGAAGTCTTTTCAGATTCTTTATAGTCTGCGTAATTTTCTAGCGCTTTATTGATTTCAGTTTCCACGTCTTCTTTAGTAATTTTCTTAGCCGTTGTTTTTACCTTAATGCCTTTGTATTTTTTAACCTTAATTTCTGGTTCTACATCAACGTCGCAGGTAAATGATATTGGTGCGTTTTCGTTGTATTCTTTGATATCTACATTTTTTGGGAAATCTACTACTTTAAGATCTAGTTCTTTAATAGCTTCTAAATAGGCATCGTTAACGACGTTTGTCATCGCTTCTTGGATTAGAACTTCTTTGCCATATGCTTTTTCGAATATAGAGCGGGAAATTTTTCCTTTTCTAAATCCTTTTATCTTTGTTGTTTTAACAAGTTTGTTAAAGGCTTTATCTGATTCTGCATTTAATTTTTCGATATCTTCTTCTATTTGTAATGTTACTGTGTAATTTGTTTTTTTGTTTTTTAAAATTTTCATTATTTCACTCTTTTGTTGTAAAATGTTCCTAAATTATTAATTTAGGGGACCAGAAAGGTTCTTCTGGAGCGGGATACCAGATTCGAACTGGCGACCTTCTGCTTGGCAAGCAG
>JABIQV010000133.1 GCA_018699495.1 bacterium
CGTCATTTTATCGGCGCCATACAATCCAACAGAAACATCGAATCTTTTCAGGTGGTCTAGATATTTTTCTTTAGAAGAAACCTGTATCACCTTGACAAATTTAGTGAACTTATCGCGAAAGATATTCTCACATAATTCAAGCTCTGTAGATAACTCTTTATTCACAAGGCCATACTCATGTAAGTCCTTCACTTGTAAGAAGGAAATCAAGGGCTCCCTGATTAGCTTATGCCCATTGCCTGTACTGGTTCTTCTCTCACTGGGGATAGCTATAATTTTATTCATAATCATCTCCTGAAAGTATTAGATTTTGTTATATACATACTTATCGAAATAAAGAGAATAAAATTGCAGTTTATTTTTACACCCTCTATAGTTTCAACACAGAATGGCCGAGCCAAACATAGTCTACGCGATACAGGTGCCTCAGGTCCCCCTCATATATATATATAAAGTGTCTCCCGACTAATCCCGTATTTTTACGCAAAACAATCACCTTTTCTTCTTTTAAATAAATTCACTAAATTTTAGCCCCCAAAGCCACACTATTCTGATAATTAAATTTATTCTTATTATACTCCTGCGTCGTTCGTGAATCCGCATGCGCCAATGTTTCCTGAACATTAACCAAGCTTTCTCCTCTTTTAATTGCATCAGATGCAAACGTCGTCCGACTAGAATGAGGTGTCGCTCCCTCTAAAACCTTATATTGATCCCATATTCGTGTCCCAGTCATCGTTGTAATATGCTTAAGCTTTTCTTTAATCGCCCGACTATAATTCAACAACAATGGACTTTCTGGGTCATCAGCATGCCCACCCATTATAAGGTACTGATTTATCCTTTTCTGAAGAGGGGAACTAATCGCAACCGTATGTTCTTTTCCACCTTTTACCATAAACTTAAGCACATAGTATTCCGCATCCTGAAAATTATCTTTTACCGATAACCCACACACTTCTGAAATCCGACATCCTGTTCCAAATAATATCGATAGAAACACCCAGTCTCTCAATCCTTTTAATGTTGTTTTATTGGGACCATTTAACATTTCAGTTGTTTGTTGTTCCGTTAACCGTTGAGAAAGTACTTTGTTATGGTGATATTTAGGCCGTTTAACTGATGCCGCTAGATTAAATTGAAGAATCTGATTTTTAACTAAATCATCGAATAGAGAGGAGAGGCCACTTAATCGATTTCCTATCGTACTTTCTTTCAAGCCTTGGTTATGCAAATAGTCCCGATAGGCGATAACATGGGCAGGCTGCACAGACCTTAACTCATCCTTAGTTTTTATTCCCAAATATTTACAAAAATCTTTAACAGCTCGTAGATACGACCGTTTTGTATTTCCATTAAAAAAATTATGGAACCATTCAGATTCTTTTGAGGTTGTTTTTATATTATCGAATCGTCGTATTGAGGGTTGCTCATTTTCTCTCTGAACTAAGTCAGTCATTAGATTAATCTAGTTAAGGGATCGTCTTTGTGAATTAAATATTTTAATGTTTCTCGAACTTCTTCAAAACGTTTATTGTTTTTCTGTTCTAACTGTTTAAATGATTTTTCCATCTCATATAACTTCCTACTATTAACAGATACACCTTTTATAAGATGATCTTTAAGTACCGACGTTGCCCATTGTCTGAACTGAGTCGCCCGTTTCGATTGAACACGATAACCAACTGAAATAATCATATCTAAATTGTAATGTTCTACATTCCGTTTTACAGTTCGAGTACCTTCTTTTCGAACTAGTAAGAAATCCTTACTAGTTGGATTTTTTTCTAATTCTTCTTCTTTATATACATTAATAATATGTGCCGTTATATTTTCACGAGTTGTTTCAAATAAATCAGCCATTTGTTTTTGAGTTAACCAAACCGTTTCCGAATTTAACGGTACGTCAAAAGAAACGTCACCATCTTTAGATGTATAAATTTCGATTTCTGAATTAAACTGTTGGATGTCCATTTGTTTCTATTATACCACCCTATTATCGTTAGATAAAGCATGTTATCTAACTTTACGTATTAACGTTGTTACGTTATTATATCTATGCTTTTTTGTTTTTTTTATTATTTATTTTCTTGGAGGTTTTTATGAAAGCTAGTAGTCATCCTAAAATTATTATTGATGTGGATCCTGAGTTCAAACAATTACTTGTTGATATTTGTCAGTTGAAACGGATTTCTATGAAAGAGTATATTCTTTGTAGTTTGGAAGAAAAAATGGAGTTAGATTCCGAAAAATTGAAAAATAAATTAGAGATTTTTAGGTCGCTTAGGGAATAACTTTGGA